>JBCCUP010000035.1 GCA_039196715.1 Pseudomonadota bacterium | reverse complement strand
CCGACAATGACGAAGTACGCAAAGGGAATGAACAGCACGCCGAGCGCCACGGTGACATCCTTGAAGAACGGTACGATCAGGGTGGTCTCGAGCGACGAGGTGGCCAACAGATACAGGGTGATCGCAGCCACCGCCGCACACAAAGACTGCCAGCCGTACTTCTCGCGCGCCGAGAGGCCCGCACTGTTCTGCTTGACGATCTTCCGGTAGTCGTCCACCCAACCGATGACGCCAAAGGCGAGTGTCGTCAGCAACACAATCCAGACCTGGTGGACGCCAAGGTCCGCCCAAAGCAACACCGACACCGCCATGGCGACGAGGATCAGGGCACCGCCCATGGTCGGCGTGCCGCGTTTGTCGAAATGGCTGCTCGGGCCGTCCTCCCGAACCTGCTGGCCAATGCTCTCGCGCGACAGGAAACGGATCAGACGAGGGCCGATCATCAACGAGATAAGCAAGGCCGTGAGCGCGGCCATGATCGAGCGCAGCGTGATGTATTGCAGCACGCCGAACCCGCTGTCCAGCTGACCCAGCCAGTCTGTGAGGAGAAGAATCACGCGCACGACTCCGACAGGGCCGCACGCAATGCGTCAACAACGTTCTCCATGCGAGCGAGTCGAGACCCCTTGACGAGCACGCTATCACCGGCCTGCACCCCGTCGACCAGTTCGGCAATCAAGGCATCCTGATCCTGAAAATCAAGCCCCTTGGCGCCGAATCCGCGGCGGGCATCGACGGCGTGACGACCAATACTCAGGAAACACTCGATGCCGAGTTGCGCCGCCTGCTTGCCGACCTTGCCATGTAACTCGCCCGCCTCGTCGCCGAGCTCCGCCATCTCGCCGAGCACGCACCAGCGGCGTCCACCCCGTTGCGCTGCCAGCACTTTCAGTGCAGCGAGCGTCGAAGCCGGGTTGGCGTTGTAGCTGTCATCCAGCACGTGCACGGAGCCGAAGGCCTGTGGCACGAGGCGGCCGGGTACCGCGTGCATGGCCGCCAGGCCCAACGGGATATCAGCCCACGCAACACCGAGCCCGCGGCAGACCGCCGCCGCCGTCAAGGCATTGCAGAGATTGTGCTCACCGGCCAGCGGCAGCTCGATCGTGTGGGTTTCACCCGCTTCGCTGACCTCGAGCACACCGTCGCTGACGATGCGTCCCTGCAGGTCGCCGACACCGCGCATCGAAAAGCCAAGCACAGTACTACCGGTGGAGCGTGCCAGCCAGTCATCCGCTGCAAACTCGTCGAGGTTGATCACCGCGACGCCAGGGCCAACGAGGTGCTCGTAAATCTCACCCTTGGCTGCAGCCACACCGTGCAAACTGCCGAAACCGTCCAGGTGGGCGGGCCCGACATTGTTCACGACGGCGATGTCAGGCTTGACCAGCGACGCCAGGCGGTCGATCTCGCCGGCGTGGTTGGCGCCCATCTCCAGCACCGCGTACTCGGTGGACTCGGTCAAGCGGAACAGCGTCAGAGGCAACCCGACATCGTTATTGAGGTTGCCTTCGGTCGCCAGCGTCTCGCCGAGCCGTGTCAGGATCGAGCGCAGCATTTCCTTGACAGTGGTCTTGCCGTTGCTGCCGGTCAAAGCGATGCGGCGGGCTGTCGTTCGAGCACACCAGAGCGCGGCACTGTCTCCGAGCGCGCGGCGCGCATCGCGCACAACGAGTTGTGGCACCAAGACACCGCACTCGCGCTCAACCACCACGCCGGCCGCGCCTCGCGCGACCGCGTCTTCGACAAACTGGTGGCCGTCAAACTGGTCACCGGTCAGCGCAAAATACACATCGCCCCGCTGCAGCGTGCGTGTGTCGACACTGACGCGCCGCAGCTCGAGTTCACCGCCGAGCAAGGTGCCTCCCACCTGGGCCGCGATGTCTGAGAACGCCAAGCTGATCACAGCACACCCCCGAAATGGGCTCGCACGACGGCGTGGTCGCTGAACGGGACACGCTGACCGCGAATGTCCTGGTAGGGCTCGTGACCCTTGCCGGCGATCAGCACGCAGTCGTTCGCGGAGGCATGCGTCATGGCAAAGGCAATTGCTTCAGTTCGATCGAGAATGGTCTCGATCGGGTGCCCGCTGACCAGCCCCCGCGCCGCATCGCGGGCAATGGCCTCGGGCGACTCGAAACGGGGATTGTCGGTGGTCAGCACCACACGGTCTGCCAGACAGGCAGCGCGCGCCATGCCCGGGCGCTTGCCCGGATCACGGTCGCCACCGCACCCGAACACACACCACAGGGTGCCCGATACGTGCTCACGCACGGCCTGTACTGCGCTGCGCAGGGCCTGCTCGGTGTGGGCGTAGTCGATCACGGCAACCGCGTGGCCTGGCGCGCGCAGGCACTCGAGTCGCCCGACCACAGGCGCCAATGCCGACAGGCGCGAGAGGATCTCAGCCGGTGCGCGCCCGGCGGCGTCGGCCATGGCACACGCACACAGCACGTTCGCCAAATTGAAGCGGCCCAACAGGGGCAACTCGCACTCGATGCTGCGTGTCGATCCGACATCGATCCGGCAGCGCATACCCGTCGCCGTCATGTCGAGCACCGCACCGCGCCAGCGCGCGTCCACGCTGCCCGCTGTGCTGTACCCGAGCGCGCCCGGCGTCTCGGAAAACCACTGTGCGCCCACCGGGTCGTCGAGGTTGAAGACCGAGCGCACGGCGTGCTGCTGGAACAGCCGGCGCTTGGCCGCGATGTAATGCTCGAGCGTTCCGTGGTAGTCGAGGTGGTCGCGCCCGATGTTGGTCAGCGCACCCACGGCGTAAGACAAGCCCCCCACCCGCGCCTGGTCGAGAGCGTGCGAGGAGACTTCCATCGCAACGGCCTGTGCGCCCTCGTCGGCGACATCCGCCAGCGCACGGTAGGTTGAAAACACGTCGGCCGTGGTGTGCGACGCGGGTTCGAGCTCGCCGAGGAAGCCCGTCCCGAGGGTGCCAAGCACACCGCACGGTGCGCCGGCGGTGTGCATCAATTGGGCGAGAAACACCGCAGTCGAGGTCTTGCCGTCGGTGCCGGTCACGCCGCACAAGGTGAGGCGCGCGTCGACATCGCCTGACACGGCGCGCGCCCAGTCTGGCAAGCGCGCGCGCAAGCCGTCGACGGCAAAGCCTGGCAGGACCGTGTCCGTGTCGTTCAGGCGCTGAGCGTCCGCGGCGTCCACCACCACGGCAGCGGCGCCGGCCGACTCGGCCTGCGCAAGGTGGTCGAGCCCGTGCGACGCCGCGCCTGCCAGCGCGACGAAGCCGTCACCGGGGCGGATCTGCCGCGTGTCCAGCGCCAGTCCGCCGACACGAATCGGCGACGACACTGGCGCACCGACCAGGCGGGTCAGATCAACCCCGTGCTCTGCTGATCCGAGCGACAGCGCGGTCACAGCGCCGCCCCCTGCTCGGGCTCGCCCGCCGCCAACCGCGCCGGGTGCTCGATGGCGTCCATCGGCGTGCCCAGCACGCGCAGAGAACCCGCCATGATCGAAGCGAAGGCCGGCGCGGCTACTTCGCCGCCGTAATACTGCTTGCCACTCGGCTCGTCGATCAGCACGACCACGACCAGCTCGGGATCACTCGCTGGCGCCATGCCTGCAAAAAAAGCGTAGTACTTGTCGTCGCGGTACCCGCCCGGCGCGGGCTTGCGCGACGTGCCGGTCTTGCCGGCAACCCGGAAGCCCGCCACGCGTGCGCGCTCACCTGTGCCGCCGGGCTCGACCACGGACTCGAGCATGCGGCGCACCGTGCGCGCAACGTCGGGCGAGAGCACGCGACGGCCACGGTAGTTCGCGTCGTCGCGCTTGAGGAAACTGATCTCCGGCAGCACCCCGTCGTTGCCGAGCGCCGCGTACGCGCGCGCCAGTTGCAGTGGCGTGGCGGACAGACCGTAGCCGTAGGCGATCGTGGCCTGCTCGATCCGGCGCCAGTTCGAGCCGTGTCGCAGCACACCGAAGTTTTCCCCGGGGAACAGACTGCCGGTGTCGCGACCGAAACCGAGCTCGTCAAGCACCTCCCACATCTTGGCCGGGTCGGCGCCGAGCGACACCTTGGTCACGCCGACGTTGCTGGACTTCTTCAGGATATCCTCGAGACTCAGGTCCCCGTAGTCGCGGAAGTCCTTCACTTCCAGTCGCCCGACCCGGTAGGTGCCGGGTGCCGTGTCGACGACCTCTGCGGCCTCGACCACACCCAACTCGAGGGCCGCGGCGATGGTAAAGGGCTTGATCGTCGAGCCTGGCTCGAGCGGGTCTGTCACAGCGCGATTGCGTCGACTGGCATCGCGATCGGCGGCAGGTGCATTCGGGTTGAACGACGGCTGGTTGGCAAGCGCCAACACCTCACCGGTCTGCGCCCGCAACACCACCACACTGCCCGACAGCGCACCGTGGACCTCCACAGCGCGCTTGAGCTCACGGAACGCCAGGTACTGGATACGCCGGTCGAGGCTCAGCACCAATTCGCCACCCGGGCGTTCACGCTCGATGTACTCGACTTCGGAGAAAGCCCGGCCCTTGAGGTCGCGCATCACACGACGCGCACCGCTGGTGCCTGCCAGCAGTTCATCCCACAGGTTCTCGATACCTTCGATGCCGCGGTCGTCGATGTTGGTGGCCCCGAGCACGTGAGAGGCGACCTCACCGGCCGGGTAGTAGCGCCGAAACTCGCGCTGCAAGTGCACGCCTTCGAGCTTGAGGTCCGCCACCTGGTCTGCGATGCGCGGGTCCACGTGCCGAGCGACGTACATGAATTCACTGGTCGCCGAGGCCTTGTCGAGCGCCGCCTGCAGCCGCGGCTCGGAGATCGACAGAGTCGACGCCAGCGTCGATACCACGCCGTCCTGTTGACGCAGTTTCTGCGGCTCGGCCCAGACCGAGCTGATCGGTGTGCTGACCGCCAGCGCCGTACCGTTGCGGTCCAGAATCCGCCCGCGCGACGCGGGTACGGGGATCGTGCGCTGGTGCCGCGCAATGCCCTGCTTGACAAGAAAATCCTGCTCGTGAACCTGCAACTGCCAGGCACGACCGAGCACCACCGCTGCCATGCACACCAGCGCGACGCACATGAACGTCAGGCGCCAGGGTTGGACGATGTGGTCCTGACGTCGCTTCACAGCTGAATCATCCTGACATCGTGCAAATCCGGGGCGTACATGCCGAGCCGGCGACGCGCGATCTCGTCCACGCGCGCGTCCATGGACCACGTGCCGTACTCCAGCTGGAGCTGGCTCCAGTCCACCTCCAACTCGTCGAGCTTTCGCTCGTAGGACCGCAGCTCGCCGAACAGCTCACGGCTGACGTGCTTGCTGTACACCACCGAGAGCGCACTGACGAACACCACGAACCAGAGCGAAGGCAGCACCCAGACGTTGCGGTTCATGCGGCGCGCTCCGCGACGCGCAGGATCGCACTGCGCGATCGCGCGTTCCCTGACAGCTCCGACGCACCGGCCCGCACGGGCTTGCCACGCACACGCCAGGCTGCCGGCCGCGTCTCGACCGGCAGACCCCGCGGCACGTCGTGCTCCGGGGCCGGTCGAAAGAACCGTTTCACCAGACGGTCTTCGAGGGAATGAAAGCTGATCACGGCGAGCGTGCCACCGGCCGGCAAACAGGATTCGGCCGCCTGCAATCCGTCTCGCAGCGCATCGAGCTCGCCGTTCACGACCATCCGAATCGCCTGGAAGGTGCGCGTGGCCGGGTGCTTCTTCCCGTCACCGCGCCCGACAACACCGGACACCAGCCGCGCCAACTCCGCCGTGGTGCGGATCGGCGCTCGATCGCGCGCCTCGCAGATCCGGCGAGCGATACGCCGGGACTTTCGCTCTTCGCCGTAGAGGTAGAGCGCGTCCGCGATGTCCTGCTCGTCGGCCGACGCCAGCCACGCCGCAGCAGTCACCGCCTGCGAGGTGTCCATCCGCATGTCCAGCGGGCCGTCCTGGCGAAAGCTGAAACCCCGCTCGGCTTCATCAAGCTGCGGGCTGGACACACCGAGATCCATCAACATTCCGTTCACTTGGCCACACAATCCGTGTTCACGAAGCACGCTTTCCAGAGTTGCAAAATTTGCCCGAACAAATCGGAACCGTGGATCACGTTGTGCCAGTTGAGCTGCGTGCGCCTCGGCGGCGCCGTCACGATCGAGCGCGAGCAACGATGCCGATGAACCGAGCCGCCCGAGCAGCCGCTCCGAGTGCCCGCCACGCCCGTAGGTGCAATCGACATACACCCCGTCGGTCGGCCCGAGCACCGCCTCCACAGCCTCCTCAAGCAATACCGCCTGGTGGCCGGGATTCGACATCAGAGCATGGTCAGTCTGCTGGCGATCTGCGCATCCGCGTCGTCGCTGCCGAGATCGAGGTCCTTGGCGTCATCCATCACGGCGTCGAGGTACTCCGACCAGGTGTCCTCACGCCAGATTTCAAACTTGCCACCCTGACCCACGACACACGCCTTCTTGGCACCCGACCCCGTCTCGAGGCCGATGCGCTTGCGCAACTCCGGTGACACCAACACCCGACCGGCACTGTCCATCTTCACGTGCTCGGCAGAGCCGAGGTACAGGCGCCGCAGCCGCACGGCTTTGTCACTGGCACCTATACTCGTCAGCTCTTGCTGCAACACATCCCAAACTGGCAGCGGAAACATCAACAAATTAGGAGACCGATCCAGAGAGAGCACCAGGCAACCGTCGCAGTCAGCCAAGAGCTGCTCACGGTATTTGGTCGGAATCGACAACCGGCCTTTGGCGTCCAGCCCCACACTGGACATGCCGCAGTAACCGATGCTCACTGAGCCGAATTTCCCACAATTTGCCCCTATTTACCGCCATAACCCACTTTTCTCCACGGCGGGAACTATATGTGACCTCGACAGAGGCGGTCAAGGACCGTTTGGGGTTTCTGCGGCAAAAAAAAAGCAGACAGCACAAGCACTTAGCGACATCCCTGACAGCGAATCCAAAGGCTCCAAGTCCATTTCCTTGGATTTCATGCGCTTACACGGACTATTGAAAAATCACTTCAAGTACAGGCTGAGCGGACGGTCCCGGGTCAGGCCCGTAACGCGGGATTGCGGACCGGGGGAAGCGCCGCCGCTGTGACTGCCGCGATGGCGCCCTCCGCAAGGGCGAGTGCCGTTGCGACGGCTGCCGCACAGCCAACACACTGGCCGGCAACCTGCAGGTGGCCCTGCCTCCGCGCGGCGCCCGAGGAAAGAGGGGGAGTTGGCCGTAAGCCGGGTTCTGTCGTGGACAACCATTCATCTGGGATCTGCGTCACCGCAGACCTCTAGCGGCCTACCCGGAGGCGATGCGGGCCACACCGTGCCTCCCTATTTGGCCTTGCTCCGAGTGGGGTTTACCGTGCCACGGCGTGTTACCACCCGCGCGGTGCGCTCTTACCGCACCCTTTCACCCTTACCTGTGCCCCTGACAGGGCCATCGGCGGTCTGCTCTCTGCTGCACTTTCCGTGGGCTCGCGCCCCCCAGGCGTTACCTGGCACCCTGCCCTCCGGAGCCCGGACTTTCCTCAACACGGCGGTGCGCGCTGCGGTTGTCTGGCCAACTCCCGCGCTGAGTATGCGCTCTATTCAGGGTTTTCGGGCGAGAATCTCGCGGTACCAGTGGTTCTTCTCGCCGCCGAGGACCTGTGCTGCCAGGCTCGCCGCCTGGCGCGGCGGCAGCGCACCGGACAGCGCGCGCAACACCGCGTCGACGTTCACAGCCGCGTGCGCATCGGCACGCCCCCCGACGGCGCAGCCCTCGACGACCAACACGATCTCTCCACGTTGCTGATCGGGGTCGCGCTGGACCCAGTCGCACAACACCTCGAGAGAGGCGCGCCGCGTGGTTTCGAATCGCTTGGTCAATTCGCGCACCAGGGTCGCTCGGCGCGCACCGCCGAACTGCGCGCGCATGGCCTGCAAGGTGGCGAGCACCCGGTGCGGTGCCTCGTAGTACACCAATGTGTCCGCCACCGCGGCGACGTCCGCCAGCGCCCGGTCGCGCGCGCCCGCCTTGGCGGGCAGGAAGCCGCCGAACCGAAAACCCTCTGCGGACAGACCGCTGACCGACAGCGCAGCGACAACCGCCGACGGGCCGGGCACCGCGCGCACAGCCAACCCCAACCCGTGAAAGTGGTCAACCAGGCGCCCACCAGGGTCCGAAATCACCGGGGTGCCCGCGTCCGAGACGAGCGCCACGGCGCCCCCGTCAGCGACCAGGCCCGCCACCTCGTCGGCGCGGGCTCGCTCGTTGTGTTGGTGCAGGGACCGCACCCGGACCGCTACACCGACCCGACGAAACATCTGCTGGCTGTGCCGTGTGTCCTCGGCGTACACCCGATCGACCGAGGCCAGTACCTCTCGAGCGCGCGGCGACAGATCACCCAGGTTGCCGATAGGCGTCGCCACCACATACAAGGCGGGCTCGAGGGTCTCTGGGGTTTTGTCGCTCACTGGGCATCCTACTAAACTGTGCGATCACATCAGCGGTCCGACCACGCATGCGCGACACCATCGCCAACCGTCCCCGGGGCGGCACACCCCGCCTGCCGGCGAGCTGCCTCGTCGCACTCACGCTGCTGATCGCCGGCTGCAGCGTCCCGGAACTCGAGTCACCAACGACGCGACAGCCGGTCGAGCCCACACCGACGGAAGCCAGCCCCGACGCGATCACGGCGATCGCCGAGCAATTGCGGGCCGACGGCGACCTCGCCGCTGCGGCTGCAGCCTACACCCAGCTCGCCGAACGCGCGACCGACATCGCCGAGCAACAGCACTTCCAGCTCACCGCCGCGGAATTGCGGGTTGATGAACAGGCCTACGACGACGCGCGCGCGGTGCTCGCCAACGTGCTCGAACCGCTGGCGAGTGAAGACCTCGCGCACCGCCGCGCCGTGCTGGACGCCCGGCTGCTGCTGGTCGCGGGTGACGCCGACGCCGCGCTGCGCGCGCTGCCGGCGGAAGAGCGCGTGCTCGCACCGGACGCCTTGCTGCGGTTTCACGGCGTTCGAGCCGACGCGGCCAAGGCCGCCAATCAGCCGGGCAACGCCCTCGCGTCGCTGATCAACCTCGACATCCTCGAGGGGGGCGCCAACCGCGACGCGCGCAACCTCGAAATCTGGGACCTGTTGGCGGAGCTCGACACCCTCACGCTGACAGGCCTGTTGAACGCGTACACCGAGGACCTGCCGCGCGGCTGGTTGCAGCTCGCGCTCGATATCGACGCCGTGCGGGAACGCGGCGCCGACCTCAACAGCACGGTCGCCGCGTGGAAGACGCGTTACCCGGGCCACCCGGCTGACGCCCTGTTGGTCGCCTATGACGACACCGAAACGCCGCTCTTCGCCGGCGCGCCGAGCACGTCAATCCGGATTGGCCAGGTGAACCGGGTCGCGCTGCTGTTGCCCTTCACTGAACGGCTGCAGTCGTTCAGTGGTGCTATCCGAGACGGGGCCATCACCGCCTTGCTCGAGAGCGACACACCGGTTTCGCTCGCCGTCTACGACGTCGGAGACGCCGCGAGCGGCTCGCTCGGGGCCTACCAGCGCGCGGTCGTCGACGGCGCCGACCTGGTGGTCGGCCCGCTGCGCCGCAACGCGGCGCTGGCGCTCGCCACGTCAGCCAACCTGCAAGTGCCGGTGCTCTCGCTCAACTACCTGAACGACGGAAACGCCGTCGACAACCTGATCCAGTTCGGCCTCTCACCCGAGGACGAGGCGCGCAACGCGGCCGATTTCATCATCGGCAACGGCTTGTACAACGCGGCGATCATCCACCCCGCTACCGACGCGGGCACCCGCTCGGCGAGCGCGTTCAGCGACCGCCTGGCCGCCTGGGGTGGCCAGGTGCTGGCGACGACCGAACTGCCCTCGGACGCCACGGACTTTCGCCGCGAACTCAGCACGCTGCTGCTGACCGACCAGAGCCTGGCCCGCCGCCGAAGCCTCGAAGCGGCTCTCGGCACCAAGCTGACCTTCGAAACCACACCGCGGCAGGACATCGAAGCGTTGTTCATCCCGGTGTCACCGGCACTCGGCCGCCTGCTGAAACCGCAACTGGACTTTCACGGCGCCGAACGCATCCCGACGGTGTCGACCTCGCTGGTGTACGCCGGTCGCCCACGCGCCGAAACCGATCGGGACCTGAACCAGGTCTTTTTCAACGACATTCCCTGGTTGCTCAACGGCGAAGCCGGCGAGCAGGTCGCGCGCCAGACCGCCAAGGCGCTGGGCGTCGACGACGGCCCACTCGCCCGCTTCTTCGCACTCGGCCACGACGCCATGACACTGGCGCTGAACCTGCCCGCATTAAGTACGGGCAGCGTCTCGGCGCTCGGCGGTGAAACCGGCACATTGACACTCGTCGACGGGCGCGTCCGGCGCCAGATGCCGTTTGCCCAGTTCAACCGCGGCCTGCCACGGCGTGTCGAGTTCACGTACCCGGGTGAGCCGGTCCCGGCGGTGCCGGAGGACAGTTTCGGTGCAGGCGACCTGTTCGACAGCCAGCCAATCGACCCGCGCACCGAGACCGCACCCGCCCTTGACTAGCCGCGCGCGCGGTCTCGCAGCGGAGCGCCAGGCGCGGCACTGGCTCGAGCAGCGCGGCCTGCGTCACATCGAGAGCAACTACCGCTGCGCCATGGGTGAGATCGACCTCGTGATGCGCGACCGCGACACGCTGGTCTTCGTCGAGGTCCGTTACCGGCGCAACGCGGCCTTCGGCGGCGCCGCAGTGAGCGTCACCGCACCCAAACAGCGCAAGCTCAAGCGCGCGGTCGAGCACTACCTCGTGGCGCGTGCGGTGTCGGCTCGACGTCCGTGCCGAATCGACGTGCTGGCACTGCAGGCCGCCGACGACGCCGAGTGCACCGTGGAGTGGATCCAGAACGCCGTTGTGGGAGAGGGGTGATACCGGCCGCGTTCGGTCGGGCCGCGTTCGGTCGGGCCGCGCTCGGTCAGGCCGCGCTCGGTCAGGCCTCACTAGGTCGAACGTCGCCCGACGCCACGCGACGGAAGGCTACTTGACGATGCGCAACTGCGGGCGCTTCGGCCCGTCGTCGTCCGGTCCGTCGTCGTCCGGCGACGATCCGGCGTGGCTGTCCACGACGTCGCCGCCGGGACCGTTGTCACCGTCGTCGCTGAACATCATGCCCTGGCCGTTCTCTTTGGCGTAGATCGCCGAGACAGCGGCCACCGGGGCGGTCACCCACATGGCTTGCCCGTTGAACCGGGCGCTGAACGTGATTTCGCTGCTGCCGAGTTCGAGGTTGCGCGTCGCACCCGGTCCGATATTCAACACGATGCGCCCTTCGTCGACGTAATCCATCGGCACCTCGACGCCGTCCCGCGTCGTGTCGACCAACAGGTACGGCGTGAGGTTGTTGTCGACAATCCAGTCAAACATGGCCCGTATCAGGTACGGGCGACTGGACGTCATGGGCGTATCGCCTTCAGCCATCAGCGCATCTCGCGTTCCAGCTCGGTCAAGCTGGCGGAGAAACCGTCGCGCTTGAAGATGCGCTCGGCATACTCGTTGATCGGCTTGGCTTTGGCCGGCAGGTCCACGCCGTACTTTGGCAAGCGCCACAGGAGCGGTGCGATCGTGACGTCGATCATGGAGAACTCGTCGGAGAAGAGGAACGGCTTCGCACCGAAGATCTCGGCGGAGTTGGTCAGGTGCTCGCGCAACTGCTTGCGCGCCTCGGTGCGCTTCTTCTCACCCGCCGTCTCGAGTTGGTGCGCCAGGGGATACCAGTCGTTTTCGATGTGGTAGAGCGCAAGCCTGGCCTGGGCCCGCGAGAGCGGGTCGATCGGCATCAGCGGCGGGTGTGGAAACCGCTCGTCCAGGTACTCGCAGATCACGCGCGAGTCGTACAACACCAGTTCCCGATCGACCAACGTCGGCATCGCTTTCGACGGGTTCACTTCCAGGACTTCTTCGGGCAACGCGTTCGGGTCGACATCCTCGATTTCCACGACGATGTCTTTCTCGAACAACACCACCCGAACACGGTGACTGTGCAAGTCGGTTGGAACGGAAAACAGCGTCATGACAGAACGTCGCGTTATCGCGGTCACAGTCTTTCTCCAGGGCTCTTCGGCCAAGTCGTTAAAAAAAGCAACGGGCCCAACACGGTCAGCGTGGGCCCGTCTCAAGGCGACCGGAGGGGTCACCCGCTGGTGGCGGAGCGGTGGTCAGTGCACGTCGCGCCAGTACTCCTTCTTCAGAACCCACGCGAGGCATGAGAACACGAGCATGAATAATATCACCCAAAAGCCCATGGCCCGGCGGCGTTCCTGTCCGGGCTCGGCGGCGTAGCTCAGGAAATTGACCAGATCGGTGATCGTCTTGTCGAATTCCCGCGGGCTCTGGCTGCCCTCGTTCACCAACTCGACCCCGATGAGCTCCTTGCCGTCGTCGGAATACACCGGCGCCTGGTGTCCTTGCAGTTGCCAGAGCACGTTCGGCATGGCCGAGCCCTTGAGCACCGCGTTGTTCGACCCCAGACCCGCACGGCCCTCGTCGACGTAAAAGCTCTTGAGGTAGGTGTAGAGCCACGCCTCACCCCGTGAGCGCGCCGTCAGTGACAGGTCAGGCGGTGCAACACCGAAGGCCTGCTTGCCGTAGTCGGTCGACATCCCGCTTTCCATCATGCTGGTGACCTTGAGCGGGTTGCCCTCGTCGTCGGCCGCGAAGATCAGGTTGTCTTCAACCAGCTTGGGCGGGATGCCGAGGTCCTCCGCGACCCGCGCGTAGCGCATGTACGCCAGGCTGTGGCAGGTCATGCAGTAGTTGACAAAGGTTTTGGCGCCGCGCTGGAGCGAGCGCTCGTTGCCGACGTCAATCTGCGGGCTCTCCAGCGGGTACTTGGAGCCCGCTGCGAGCACGAGTTGCGGTGCCAGCAGCGACAGCGTGGCCACGAACACCCAGGTGGTCACACGCTTCATGATGTGACCCTCTCCGGTACGGGCTTGGTGTTCTCGTTTCCGCTCATCCACCACAGCAGCGCGAAATAGGCGAAGTAGTAGAAGGTGCAGATACGCGACAACAGGGTGCCCCAGAACGAGGGCGGCTGGATACCGTAGTAGCCGAGCACGATGAACGACACGGCAAACAGACCGAGCAGCACCTTGTAGAGCGCAGAGCGGTAGCGGATCGAGCGCACCTTGCCGCGGTCGATCCACGGGAGGAAGAACAGCACGATGATTGCGCCGAACATCACGAGCACACCGGGGAAGGCCGACCCGGCAATCGGCGGGACCGCGCGGAGCATCGCGTAGAACGGCGTGAAGTACCACACCGGTGCAATGTGCTCGGGGGTTTTCAGCGGGTCAGCCGGGATGAAGTTGGCATGCTCGAGAAAGTAGCCACCCATTTCCGGCATGAAAAACACCACGGCGAAGAAAAAAGTCAGGAAGACCGAGAGGCCGAAGGTGTCCTTGACGGTGTAGTACGGGTGGAACGCAATGCCGTCTTTCGGCACGCCGTTCTCGTCCTTGTTCTTCTTGATGTCGATGCCATCGGGGTTGTTCGACCCGACATGGTGCAAGGCGACGATGTGCAGAAACACCAGGGCAGCGAGCACCAGCGGCAAGGCGATCACGTGGAACGCGAAGAAGCGGTTGAGCGTGATGTCGGAGACGATGTAGTCGCCGCGAATCCACTCGGTCAGCGCCGGGCCGATCCACGGGATGGTGTTGAACAGGTTGATGATGACCTGCGCACCCCAGTAGGACATCTGGCCCCAGGGCAGCAGGTAGCCCATGAACGCCTCGGCCATCAGACACAGGTAGATCACCATGCCGAATACCCAGATCAGCTCACGCGGCTTCTGGTAAGAGCCGTACAGCAGGGCACGGAACATGTGCAGGTAGACCACGATGAAGAAGAAGCTTGCGCCCGTGGAGTGCATGTAGCGCAGGATGTCGCCAAAGTTGACGTCGCGCATGATGTACTCGACCGAGGCGAAGGCCTTCGCCCCGTCCGGCTTGTAGTTCATCGTCAGGAAAATGCCCGTGACGATCTGAATCACGAGCATGACCATCGAGAGCACGCCGAAGTAATACCAGAAGTTGAAGTTCTTCGGTGCGTAGTACTTCGTCATGTGGTACTGCATCGTCTCCGTGAACGGGAAACGATCGTCGACCCACGTCATGAAGGCCCCTTTCTTGGCATCGGCCATTACGCAGCCTCCTGATCAACGCCAATCAAGACAAGCGTGTCGCTCACGTAGGAGTGGGGCGGCACCTCGAGGTTGGTCGGCGCGGGCACACCGCTGTAAACCCGACCGGCAAAATCGAACTTCGAGCCGTGGCACGGGCAGAAGAATCCCCCGAGCCAGTCGGCGCCGAGATCCGGCGGTGCGATTTCTGGCCGGTATGTGGGCGCACACCCGAGGTGCGTGCAGACGCCCAGCATCACCATCATGTTGGGTTTGATCGACCGCGTTTCGTCGGAAACGTACTCCGGCTGCTGCGGCATCTCGGACGCGGGGTCGGCCAGTTCACCGGTGACCTCACCCAGGCTCGCCAGGGCTTCGTCCGTACGGTTGACGATCCAGACGGGCTTGCCCCGCCACTCGACCGTCATCATCTGGCCGGCCTCGAGCTTGCTGATGTCCACTTCCACGGGTGCGCCAGCCGCCTTCGCCCGTCGGCTCGGCGCAAAGGACGACAGCATCGGCGCGGCCAGCGCCGCCACCCCTGCCACCCCGACCCCGGCAACACCGAGTGTCAGAAGTCGGCGCCGCTTCGGGTCCGGACCGTCTGGGTCCACAGCCCCGGTGTCTGCTTCTGTCATGTTGAGTAGTCTCCGAAAAACACGAATGACCCCTGCCTCACAGACCGACGTCGGCCAAATGAACGCAAAGGTTATGCAAACCGGTAATCCGCGGAGTTTATCACATCAAACGCGCAGTCAAATGCGGCAACCGGGCATTGCCAAGCGGTTGACGCAACATCTTGCACACTGGCGTTCAGGCCGGGTTTTCGACGTCGAAAAACCGGTACTCGATCGCACACTCGTTGGCCAGAAAGGCGCCGAGTGCCTGCACCCCCAGGCGCTCCGTGGCGTGGTGCCCTGCCGCCAAAAAACCGACGCCAAGTTCGCGTGCTTCGTGCGTCGTCCGCTCCGAGATTTCACCCGAGATGTAGACGTCCGCGCCGAGCGCGGCCGCGTCGGACAAGAAGCCCTGCGCACCGCCAGAACACAGGGCAACCCGTTTGACCTCCCCGCGCGCAGGTGTGCCCACCACTGTCGGCGTCCGCGCCACCACACCGGCAACCCGCGCTGCAAAGGCGTCCAGCGGTTCCGCCTCATCAAGTTCGCCGACCCAGAGCAGGCCCTCGGTCCCGCCCGCCGCAAGAGCGCGGGTCTGTTGCAGCCCGAGGCGCGAAGCGAGCTGTGCGTTGTTGCCGAGCGTGGGGTGCACGTCAAGTGGCAGGTGGTAGGCGATCAGGTTCTGGTTGGCGCGAATCAGCTTGGCCACGCGGCGGCCCTTCATACCCACCAGCGGCTCGGCCTCACCGCGCCAGAAGTACCCGTGGTGCACCAACACGGCACACGCATCCCACCGAATCGCCTCGTCCAACAGCGCCTCGCACGCCGTGACCCCGGCCAGCACCCGTTGCACCTGGGCGCGACCTTCAACCTGCAGGCCGTTGGGGCAATAGTCGGTGATGGCGTGACTTGCCATCACCGATTCACACCGTGCCACCAGTTCGTCGCGTTCGACCATCTTCCCTCCCCCGCCCGGATCGGACAGTGCCAGCTGCTATGCTAGCGGATGATGTCGACACGATGCGTTTCCGCTGGCGAACAGCGCGACCCTTGATGAACAGCGCTCTCGTCGCCCTGGCTCCCGGACCATGAAAACAGCTTCCATCGCCTTCTGGCTGCGCTCGGCCGGCTTCGGTCTGCTTGCGGCGCTGGCGGCGTGGGGTGTCTGGCAATCGTGGCAACGCTACATGGTGCCAGCCGAGCTGGCCGTGCCGAGCTACGCTTCGGCGGTGACCCGCGCGGCGCCCGCCGTGGTCGAGGTCCGCGCACAGCGACCCGCCGAACGCGCTGCGACCGACAACCCGCTGCTGGACGAGCTGTTCAACGACGACCAGGAACCGACACCGCTGCGCACCCAGGGCTCGGGCGTTATCGTCAATGACACCGGCCACATCATCACCAACCATCACGTCATCGCCGATGCCGTTGACATCAAGGTGACGCTCAACAACCTCAACGAATACGCCGCGACCGTGATCGGTGCAGACCGCGAAACCGACATGGCCGTGCTGAAGATCGAGGCCGACGAGCCGCTGCCGGTGATCGCACTCGGCGACGATCAGCTGCTGCAAGTGGGCGACATCGTGCTGGCCATCGGCAACCCGTTCGGGATCGGCCAGAGCGTCACTCAAGGCATCGTCTCAGCACTGCGCCGACAGGTCGGCGGGTTCACCGCCTACGATCAGTTCATTCAAACCGACGCTGCCATCAACCCGGGCAGTTCCGGCGGCGCGTTGGTCAACCTGCGCGGCGAGCTGATCGGGCTCAACACGTCTGTATTCGACCGCGGCGACAGCAGCCAGGGGATCAGTTTCGCAATCCCCACGCAATTGTTGATCTCGATCGCACAACAGCTGATCGAGCACGGCACCGTGCGGCGCAGCTGGCTCGGTGTCGCAGCGACCGACTGGACGCTGGGCGACGGCCAGCCGGCGCCGGGGGTGTTGATCACCGGCATCTACCGAAACAGTCCGGCCGAGAACGCAGGCTTGCGGCCCGGCGACATCATCCGTGCGATCGACACCGAGTCGACCGACAACGTGCGCAGCTTGCAATACCTGAGTTCGCGCTACGGGCCGGGCGACACGGTGCTGCTGCGCGTGGCGCGCCAGGGCTCGCTCTACGACGTTGAACTCGTGCTCGGTGAGCGACCGTCCTGATTGTGACAGCGGCCTGGGCGTCAGACGATGGCGCTCAGTGCCTCGACCAGCGCCGCACACTCGGCGCCGCTACCGACGCTGATCCGAAGGTGGTCATCGATGCGCGGCTTGTCGAAGTGACGCACCAGGATATGCCGCTCGCGCAAGGCCGCGGCCAGTGCCGCACCGGCGTGGTCCGGGTGTCGGGTGAAGAGAAAATTGGCCGCCGACGGCACGGTTTCGAATCCGAGGCCGGCCAACGACGCCACGAGCTGATCGCGGTTGCGCACCACGCGCGCGCAATTGGCCTGGAAGTAGGTCTCGTCGGCGACGCTCGCGACCGCGGCCGCGTGCGCCAGGCGGTCGAGCGGATAGGAATTGAAGCTGTCCTTGACCCGGGTGAGGCCGTCGACCAGCTCGGCTGAGCCCACCGCGTAGCCCACCCGCATGCCAGCGAGTGCACGCGACTTCGAGAAGGTGCGCACCACCAGCACGTTGGGGTGCTGCGGCAGCAGCACGATCGCCGATTCACCGCCGAAATCAATGTAGGCCTCGTCGACGATCACGGCGCAGTGGGCGTTGCGCTCGGCAATCGCCGCGACCGCATCCAGCGGCATCAGTCGCCCGGTCGGCGCGTTGGGGTTCGGGAAAATCACGCCGCCGCAGTCGCCGGCGAATCCCTCCGGGTCAATCTTCAGTTCGGCGTCGAGTGGTACTGTGCGCGTCGGCACAGCGAAGAGCCCCGCGTACACCGGATAGAAGCTGTAGCTGATGTCGGGGTACAGCAACGGCTGTGTGTGTCGGAACAGCGCGCGGAATGCGTGTGCCAACACTTCGTCCGAGCCGTTGCCGACGAACACCTGCTCGTCGCCCACGCCGTGGTATTGCGCGAGGCTGCTGCGCAACGCCGCGGAGTCGGGCTCGGGGTACAGACGCAGGTCATCCACAGCTGCCTGTATGGCTGCCGCTACACCGGGCGCCGGTGGGTACGGACTCTCGTTGGTGTTGAGCTTGATGAGGTCCTGAACGGCGGGTTGCTCACCCGGTGTGTAGGGGCGCAACGCGTGGACGTCGGGACTCCAGAACTGGCTCATTGTGTTGCGCCTAGCCCCGCGCGTCCCGGCGCGCCTTGACCGCGTCAGCCAGCGATTGCAGCAACGGCACCGTGTCTTCCCACCCGATGCACGCATCGGTGATGCTCTGCCCGTAGGTCGGCGTGCGGTCGGCGCTGTAACTCTGGTTGCCCGCAACCAGGTGGCTCTCGATCATCACACCGACGATACGGTCGTCGCCTGCGGCGACCTGGGAGGCGACATCGCGGCCCACGTACACCTGACGTTCGTGCTTCTTGCGGCTGTTGGCGTGGCTGAAATCGATCATGACCCGCTCGGCCTGATCGGCCTTGGCCAGCAGGGCGCAGGCGTCGTCGACGCTCGCCGCGTCGTAGTTGGTGTTCTTGCCACCGCGCAGGATCACGTGACAGTCCGAATTGCCGGTCGTTGTCAGAATCGCCGACGCTCCGCCCTTGGTCACACCGATGAAGCGGTGCGGGTAAGCTGCCGAGCGCAACGCATCGACGGCTATCTGCACGCTGCCCGCGGTGCCGTTCTTGAAGCCGACCGGGCACGACAGCCCGCTGGCGAGTTCGCGGTGCGATTGGCTCTCCGTCGTCCGCGCCCCGATGGCGCCCCAACTGACCAGGTCGGCGATGTACTGCGGGCTGATCAGGTCGAGAAACTCCACCCCGCAGGAGACACCCATGTGGTTGAAGTCGAGCAACAGTTCGCGCGCCACCACCAGACCGCTGTTGATGTCGAAGGACTCGTCGAGGTGCGGGTCGTTGATCAGCCCTTTCCACCCAACGGTGGTGCGTGGCTTCTCGAAATACACGCGCATGATGATGTGCAACTCTGACGCGAATTGCGGCATGGCCTCCACCAGCCGTCTGGCGTACTCGCGGGCGGCAGCGGGGTCATGGATCGAACAGGGCCCGACCACAACGATGAGTTTGTCGTCCACGCCGTCCAGGATGGCGCGGGCGGCCTGACGCGACGCCGTGACAGTGTTTGCCGCCGCTTCTGTCAGCGGGTGCGCGTCGCAGAGAGCCTGCGGGCTGGTGAGTTCGTGTTGCTCGCGGATGCGGAGGTCGTCGGTGGTGGTGTTCATGAGCTCGGGTGTCGATGCAGTAAATTAAGCGGTTGAGAGTGCCCGGCGGGCGCGCACGGCCTCGGCGAGCTGGTGCAACATCGGGACAGTGTTGTCCCAGGCGACGCAGGCGTCGGTGATGCTCTGCCCGTAGACGGGTTCACGGTCAGCCCGGTACGGCTGGTTGCCCTCCACCAGGTTGCTCTCGATCATGACGCCGGTGATGCGCGCGTCACCGTCGGCAATCTGGTGGCAGATATCGCGGTTGACGTAGACCTGCCGGGCGTGTTTCTTCCGGCTGTTGGCATGGCTGCAGTCGATCATGACGCGCGGCATCAGATCGACCTTCTCGAGCAGCGCGCAGGCATCGTCGACGCTGGCGGCATCGTAGTTGGTGTACGCGCCGCCGCGGAGAATGATGTGGCAATCGGTGTTGCCGGTGGTCGCGAAGATCGCCGAGCCCCCGTCCTTGGTCACCGAGAGAAAATGGTGCGGCTGCATGGCCGAGCGGATGGCGTCCACGGCCATCTGCACGCTGCCGGCCGTGCCGTTCTTGAAACCGACCGGACAAGACAGTCCGCTGGCCAGCTCGCGGTGCGACTGGCTCTCCGTCGTGCGCGCCCCGATTGCGCCCCAGCTGACGAGGTCGGCAATGAACTGCGGGCTGATCAGGTCGAGGTACTCGACACCGCAGGGCAAGCCGAGCTCGTTGATGTCGAGCAGCAGTTGTCTGGCGATGCGCAGGCCACGGTTGATCTCGAAGCTGCCGTCGATGCCGGGGTCGTTGATCAGGCCTTTCCAACCCACCGTGGTCCGCGGCTTCTCGAAATAGACGCGCATGATGATCAGCAGGTCCTGCTCGAGCTCGGGCGTGAGTGCCGCGAGACGCTCGGCGTAGTCGCGCGCCGCGTCAGGGTCGTGGATCGAACACGGCCCCACCACCACCGCGACCCGGTCGTCGGTGCCGTCGAGCACCTCGCGCATGGCCTGGCGGGCGTTGAATACCGTCTCCGCTGCCGTCGCGGACACGGGGATTTCGTCCATCACCTGTTTCGGGGGAGAGAGCTCCTTGAGTTCGCGGATGCGGAGATCGTCGGTCTGGTGCTGGGTCATGAGCGGGCTTCCAGGGCGGCCTGTATCCGGGCAATGAAATCATTGACGGCCGCGTGTTTGAGTTTTGCCGAGGCTTTGTTGACCACCAGTCGCGCGCTGATGGGCATGATGGTTTCGAGCTCAACCAGGCCGTTGGCGGCCAGGGTGCTGCCGGTGTCGACGAGGTCGACGATGACATCGGCGAGCCCGACGAGGGGCGCCAATTCCATCGATCCGTAGAGTTTGATGATCTCGATCTGTTGCGGCGTGCCGGGGCCGCTGGCGAAATGCTGTTGGGCCAGGCGTTCGAATTTGGTCGCCACACGCAGGCTGCGTTCGGTGGACCAGCCGGTGCCCGGGCGGCCAGCAACGCTGAGCCGGCACAGGCCGATACCGAGGTCGAGCGGTTCGTAGAGGCCGTTGCCACCGTGTTCGAGCAAGGTGTCCTTGCCGACGATGCCGAGGTCGGCCGCACCGTGCTCGACGTACACGGGCACATCGCTCGCGCGCACGACGAGGGCACGCAAGCCGGGGTCGACGGTGTCGACCACGAGTTTGCGGTGGCTGTCAGGGTCTTCGGCCAGCCCGCAGCCGGCTGCAGTCAGCAGCGGATGCATGTCGTCGAGCAGGCGCCCCTTCGCCAGGGCAATGGTTAACACGGGTACCTCATCAGGGGTCTGCTGCGGCGCGCAGAATCGTCGCACCGAGTTGGTTGAACTTCTCTTCTATGCGCTCGTACCCCCGGTCGACGTGGTACACGCGCTGAATGACGGTCTGGCCTCGAGCCGCGAGGCCGGCAATCACCAGGCTCGCCGAGGCGCGCAGGTCGGTTGCCATCACCGGCGCAGCCTGTAGGAAATCGCGGCCAGACACAATGACCGTGTTGCCTTCGACGCGCATGTCGGCGCCCATCCGTTGCAGCTCGTGAACGTGCATGAAACGATTCTCGAAAACCGTTTCGGTCACGGAGCCCACGCCCTCGGCCACCGCATTGAGCACACAGAACTGGGCTTGCATGTCGGTCGGGAAACCGGGGTGCGGGGAGGTGCGCACGTTGACCGCACGCGGGCGCCGGCCGCGCATGTCGAGCTCGATCCAATCGTCGCCGGCGCTGATGTCGGCGCCCGCCTGTTCGAGTTTCTGCAGCACGGCGTCGAGCAGCCGCGGGCGAGTGCCCTCGGCGCGTACCCGCCCGCCCGTGACAGCCGCCGCCAACAGATAGGTCCCGGTCTCGATCCGGTCCGGCACCACGGTCCAGTCACAGCCGCCGAGCGTCTCGACCCCGTCGATCTCCAGCGTCTGCGTACCGGCACCGCGAATCCGAGCGCCGCAGGCGTTGAGAAAGTGGGCGAGATCGACCACTTCGGGTTCGCGGGCCGCGTTCTTGATCAGCGTCTTGCCCTCGGCGAGCGCTGCGGCCATCATCAGGTTTTCCGTGCCGGTGACGGTCACCGTGTCGAGCACCAGGCGCGCACCGGTCAGGCGCCGCGCAGTCGCCTTAATGTAGCCCTGCTCGACAACCACCTCCGCACCGA
The DNA here is from genome assembly GCA_039196715.1 of Pseudomonadota bacterium. Taxonomy (NCBI): domain Bacteria; kingdom Pseudomonadati; phylum Pseudomonadota; species Pseudomonadota bacterium. The sequence continues at coordinate 21,925 of JBCCUP010000035.1, read as the reverse complement.
GCGCCCGCAGCCCCTCGAGGTGCAGGTCCACGGGTCGCGAGCCAATCGCACACCCTCCCGGCAACGACACCTCGGCGTGGCCGAAGCGGGCGAGCAGCGGGCCCAGCACAAGGATCGACGCCCGCATGGTCTTGACCAGGTCGTAGGGCGCGACCCGCTCGGGCACGTGCCGCGCGTCGATCCGGATGCCCGCCCGATCGTCGAGCGTGACCGATACCCCCAACCGGCCCAGCAAGCGCATGGCCGTGCTCACATCGCGCAGGTGCGGCGCGTTGCGAATCGAGACCGGTTCCGAACACAACAGCGTCGCCGCGACGATCGGCAGGACCGCGTTCTTGGCACCCGATATCTGCACCGTGCCATCGAGCGCTTGGCCGCCGTTGACGATGAGGGTGTCCATCACTGCACAGTGCTCGGGTTTCCGTGTGGATGTCGAGTCGACGCCGACGCGCCGCCAGTCGCCCATTGCGCAGTCGACACGTGTCGGCCTCGCGTGACGGGGCCGTTGGCGGGTCCGGGCGGTTGGGTTCGGGCTGGCGATGGCGATCGCCACGCCGAAGCAACGGAAACCGGGTGCCCGTCGACCGCGGCGCGGCGGCGGCCCGGCAGCGCGTGAGGCTGCCTTGGCTCGACCAAACCCCCTATAATAAAGGAAAGCGTGCCGCTGTGTCCGCCGCGACCGCCGCGTCGAACGGCCACCTCGACGGCGCGCAACGCGCCGACGCCTGCCCTGGAATCCCACGATGTTGATTGCCTCGCTGTCCGTGGTCATTGGACTGACAGCCTTGCTCTGGAGTGCCGATCGCTTCGTTGCAGGCGCCTCGGCGATCGCCACCCGCTTCGGGTTGTCGCCGATTCTGGTCGGCGCGGTGATCGTCGGCTTCGGCACCTCGTCGCCCGAGCTCTTCATCGCCACCCTCGCCAGCGTGGACGGCAGCCCGGGCATTGCCGTCGGCAACGCGCTGGGCTCGAACATCGCCAACATCGGGCTGATCCTCGGCGTGGTCGCGTTGGTCGCACCGGTGCACGCGATCTGGGCGGACATCCGACGCGACGCGATCGCACTGATCGGTGCGACCGGGCTGGTCGCGATTGCCGTAGTGGACGGCCACTTGGCCCGGCTGGAGGGCCTGGCGCTGACCGTCGCCCTGCTGGCCTACCTCGGCTATGCCATCCGCGACGCAAGCGCCGAATCGGGCAGCAGCGAGGACGACGCGCTGCCCGAGCACGCGGACGGCGCCGGGCGGCGCGCCTGGTTCCAGTTGTTTTTGGGGTTCAGCGTGCTGCTGGTGAGCTCCCGGTTGCTGGTCTCCGGTGCCGAGGAGCTCGCCCGCATCGCCGGCCTCTCGGAACTCGTGATCGGTCTGACGATCATTGCCATCGGCAGCAGCCTGCCCGAGCTCGCGGCCTCGCTCGCAGCCGCCGCCCGCGGGCGCGCCGACATGGCGCTGGGCAACGTGGTGGGCTCGAACGTGTTCAATTCGCTCGCCGTGCTCGCGATCCCGGCCTTGATCGCGCCAGGCGCGCTCGAGGGGGCCGTCGCCTGGCGCGACCTGCCGTTGACCGTGGTGCTCACCGCCACCTTGTTATGGTTGTGCGCGCGCAAGAGTCACCGCATCCACCGCCTCGAAGGCGCCCTGCTGTTGCTGATCTACTGCGGTTACCTCGGCTACCTCGGCTGGCAGGCCATGGCATGAGCGCGCACCGCCTGACCGAACTCGCCGATGCCGTGCTGGAGACCGAAGCGCGCGCGATCACCGCGCTGCGGCGGCGGCTCGACGACGATTTCGTGCGCGCGTGCTCGCTGCTGCTCGCATGCACCGGCCGCGTCGTGGTCACCGGCATGGGCAAGTCCGGTCACATCGGCCGCAAGCTCGCCGCGACACTCGCCAGTACCGGCACGGCCGCCTTCTATGTGCACCCAGGGGAAGCGACGCACGGCGATCTCGGCATGATCCGCGAGCACGATGTCGTCGTCGCACTGTCCAATTCCGGGGAGACGCCAGAGCTGCTCGCACTGCTGCCGTGGCTGCTTCGCCACGGCATCGGCCTGATTGCGCTGACAGGCCAGCCACGGTCCTCGCTCGCCCGTGCCGCCAGCGCCCACCTGGATGTCAGCGTCGAACAGGAGGCCTGCCCCCTCGGGCTGGCGCCGACCGCCAGCACCACCGCGACACTCGCGATGGGCGATGCGTTGGCGATTGCGCTGCTCGACAGCCGCGGCTTCACCGCTGAGGATTTCGCCCGGTCCCACCCCGCCGGTGCGCTTGGCCGCAAACTGCTGATGCGGGTGTCCGACGTCATGGTTTCAGGCACTGACATCCCGACGGTCAAACCCGAGACCCGACTGACCGACATGCTGGTGGTGATGAGCAGCAAGGGCCTCGGCATGACCGTCGTGAGCGACGACGGCGTCAACATCGAGGGCGTGTTCACCGACGGCGACCTGCGCCGAACACTCGACGGCGACACCGACGTCAAGCAGGCGACCGCGCGCGAGGTGATGACACGCGACGGCAAGCGCATCGAGGACACCGAGCTGGCCGCCGTGGCGCTGCAGACCATGCAGGCCCACAGCATCACCGCGCTGCCGGTCGTCAATGTCGATGGCGCGCTGCGTGGGGTCGTGCACCTCAACGCGCTGTTGCGCGCCGGGGTCGCCTGAACTGTGGGCATCGGCCGACTCGTTCGACGCGTGGCCTTCGTGGTCCTGATCGCGCTGGCGCTGTTCACCTGGCTGCGGCCGCAAACGCCGGACGACGCACCGGAATTCGAGAGCGTGTCGATGGTGGAAGCGCGCAGCGACTACTACCTCGAAGGCTTCCAGATCCTGCAAAGCGACCCCGAAGGGCGGACCGAGTACGCCCTGGTCGGGGCGCTGCTCAGCTACGACCCGCTGACCGACATCGCCAGCCTGCACGCGCCGCGGCTGCACGTCGCGCAACCCGACGGTCTGGTCTGGGCGCTGAGCGCCGAGCGCGGCAGCATGCCCCGAGACGGCCGCAACATGACCCTGACCGACGCGGTCGAGCTGGTTCGGACCCTGCCCGACGGCAGCCAGCCCTCGACCTTGTCGACGGAAGAGATCGACATCGATATCGACGCAGGCACAATACGCGGTGACGAACCGGTGACCCTGACGGGTCCCGGCTGGCAGATTGACGCCCTCGGCATGGCCGCAGACACCGAGCAGGGCGCGCTTGAACTGACGGGGAGAACACATGGCCGCTACCGCACGCAACCCTGAGGCGCGGCATCCGCGCCCACACCGCAGCTCGGGTGTCACGCTCGCTGCCCTGTGCCTCGGATGGGCGCTGCTCGGCTCGCACGGCGCCACGCTTGCACGCGAGTCCGATGCACAGCAGCCGATCGAGGTCGAAGCCGACAGCACGGCGTTTGACAACCAGCTGCAGCGTCACACCCTCGAGGGCGATGTGCGCATCCGCCAGGGCACCATGTCGGTCAACGCCGAGCGCATCGTGTTGCAGCTCGCCGACGGCAGACTGACAGAAATCAACGCCGAGGGCGGCCCACTGTCCTTCAGCATCGAAGACGACACCGGCGCAACCGTGACCGCCCAGTCTGAGCGCCTGCTCTACAAACCCGACGACGCGACGCTCTCCCTGCTCGGCGCCGCCGTGCTGTTCAGCGACGGCCGCGAGCTCAGCGGTGACCGCATCGACTACGACATCACCAAAGCCAACGTGCAGGCACTGAGCGGCAACAACACCCGGGTGCGCGTGGTGATCGACCCCACCGTGGTACCGACGCTGTCATCTGGCTCAGGAGACTGATGGCCACGCTGCGCGCGCAAAACCTGCGCAAGGCCTATAAAAAGCGTCAGATTGTCACGGACGCGAGCCTGGTCGTGCACTCGGGCGAAATCGTTGGCCTGCTCGGGCCAAACGGCGCCGGCAAGACCACCTGTTTCTACATGATTGCCGGGTTGGTCAAAGCCGACGCCGGTGACGTCACACTCGACGATCAGGACATCACCGCCCTGCCCGTCCACCAGCGCGCGGCGCTCGGTATCGGCTACCTGCCGCAGGAGGCGTCGGTGTTCCGCCGCCTGTCCGTCGCCGACAACATCATGTCAATGCTGCAGCTCCGCCGCGGACTCGGGACCCGCGAGCGCGAGAGCATGCTCGAGTCGTTGCTGGACGAATTGCAGATCCAGCACATCCGCGACAGCGAGGGGATCGCGCTCTCGGGTGGCGAGCGCCGTCGTGTGGAAATCGCACGCGCTCTGTCAATGGAACCCCAGTTCATCCTGCTCGACGAGCCTTTCGCGGGCGTCGACCCGATCTCGGTCGGTGAAATCCAGCGGATCGTGCGTCACCTCAAGGACCGCGGCATCGGCGTGCTGATCACGGACCACAACGTGCGAGAAACGCTCGGCATTTGCCAGCGGGCATACATCTTGGGTGGGGGATCGGTGATGGCAGAGGGAACGCCGGCCGATATCCTGGACAACGCCCAGGTCAAAGAAGTGTATTTGGGAAAAGATTTCCAAATTTGAGAGATATCTAGCACTTTGCGTGCCAATATTACTAGTAAATATCTCAAATGTGAATCAATATTGCCTATTAGCGCCATTTCTGCACTTGTGTGATTGCACACGAGCGCCTGCTAACCATACTTGCCCTTGTACCGGCCCAGCGATGGGCCTACGGTGAGCGTCGGTTTGGCGGCAACAGGTCAACTGTTGTCTCAGACGGACGCTGAAATTGACACGGCCACAAGATTCGCGCCAGGGCGCTGACGGCCTGACAAGGGATGCTGACACATGAAACAAGCCCTCCAGCTTAAGCTCGGCCAGTCACTGGCCATGACGCCGCAACTTCAGCAGGCGATCCGCCTGTTGCAACTGTCCACACTGGAGTTGCAGGCCGAGATTCAGGAGGCACTGGAGAGCAATCCCCTGCTGGAGGTCGAGGGCGAAGGCGATAACGCCGAGGGCGCCGACACCGCCACGGCCGAACAGCAGAACGCCGTCGAGGACACCGCCCAGGTCCGCTCCGAGACCCGCGAGCTCGAGGTCGAGGGCGCTTCCGCCAACGCGGACGAGCCGGTCACGGACATCGTCACCGAAACCGTCGACGACAGCTTCGATGTGCTCGAGGGTTTCGACGGCACCGCCACGGTTGAAGCCGTTGAAAACGAGCAGATGCCCGACGAGCTGCCCGTCGACAGCGCCTGGGAAGACGTTTACGAGCCCAGCTTCTCGACACCGCTGGGCCGCGCCGAGGACAGCGACCGCGACTTCACCGAGTTCCACGCTGGCGACAGCGCCTCGCTGCAGGATCACCTGCTCGAGCAGCTCTACCTCAGCAAGCTCAGCGAACGCGAGCACCAGATTGGTGCAGCGATCATCGAGTCCATCGACGATTCGGGCTACCTGACCCTCGAACTGGACGACATCTTCAGCACCAGCGAATGGCTGACCGCGGGTTCTGCGGGCATGGACGACATCGAGTCGGTACTGCACTTCATTCAACGGCTGGACCCAATCGGCTGTGGCGCCCGCGACGCTGGCGAGTGCATGTACGTGCAACTCGAGCAGCTTCCGCCCTCCAACGTGCGCGACCGCGCCATGCTGGTCGTCAAGGATCACCTCAAGCGGCTGGCCAACCACGAGCTGCCGAAGATCCGTCGCGAGCTGCGCATCAACGAAGCAGAGCTGAACGAGGTGATTGCGCTGATCCGTCAGGTCAACCCGCGGCCGGGCTCCCAGATTTCCTCCGACAAGACACACTACATCGTGCCCGATGTCATCGTCCGCCGGGACCGCCATGTCTGGAAAGTGGAACTCAACCCCGAAATTGCACCCAAACTGGGTATCAACGCGATGTACGCGAGCCTGGTCAAACGTGCGGACAAGAGCGACGACAACACCTTCATACGCAACCACTTGCAGGAGGCGCGCTGGTTCATCAAGAGCCTGCAGAGCCGCAACGAGACCCTGCTCCGGGTGGCCACCGCGATCGTCGAGCACCAGCGCGACTATTTCGAGCGCGGTGAGATGGCCATGAAACCCCTGGTGTTGCGTGACATCGCCGAACAACTCGGCATGCACGAGTCGACCATCTCCCGCGTGACCACACAGAAATACATGCACACACCACGTGGCATCCACGAGTTCAAGTTCTTCTTCTCCTCACACGTCTCTACCGCGGACGGCGGCGAGTGCTCGGCGACGGCCATCCGCGCCATGATCCGCAAGCTCGTTGCCAGCGAGAGCGGCAGCCAGCCGCTGAGCGACAGCAAAATCGCGAACACCCTGGTTGCCGACGGCATAAAGGTGGCGCGCAGGACGATTGCCAAGTACCGTGAGTCCATGGCGATCCCACCGTCGAACGAAAGGAAACGGTTGCACTGAATACGTCAAACGTCTCCCTCGAAGCCGCTCATTCCCCGCTTTCCGCGCGGGGAGGAGCGGCTTTTTTTGTGTCTGGCACACCCATGACGCCCCCCGCTTGGCGCGACAACCCCGGAGCTCCGGTGCCAGAGAGGCGCTCCAACCCACCCGAACGACTCAGGAGTTGCACATGAATCTAACTGTCGCAGGCCACCACGTTGATGTCACCGATTCGCTCAACCACTACGTGGGCGAAAAGATCCATAAGCTAGAAAGGCACTTCGACAACGTCACCGATATTCATGTCACCCTCACCGTGGAAAAACAGCGGCAGAAAGCCGAAGCCACGGCCCACGTCAGCGGCGCAACGCTGTACGCAGATAACACCGATGAAAACATGTACGCTGCGATCGACATCATGACGGACAAGCTCGACAGACAGCTCATAAAATACAAAGAGAAGCTCAAGGACCACCACAAACGGGAAAAAGAGAAAATCGAACAACAGATACAGGGCTCCTCCTAGCCCGGTCTGACCCTCACCGACTTGACGGTGGACCGCGCCCGCTGTGTAATCTCGGCCCTTGACCCAGCGGGCCGGCCGGTGCGCATCACCCTCGTGTGATGCGCCATTGACCTGTCGCTGAAATGCGAACGGGAACCTCCATGACGCTCATTGACCTGCTGAGCACGGACCGCGTGCGCTGCCGCGCGGAGCTCACGAGCAAGAAACGGGTGCTGCAACAGCTCGCCGACCTGCTCTCCCACGACAACCCCGATGTGCTGGACCGCACGGTGTACGACCGTCTCTGTTCGCGCGAGCGGCTTGGCTCGACCGGGCTCGGCGCCGGCATCGGCATCCCGCACGGGCGCGTCCCCGGCCTCGCCGCTCCGCGCGCCGCCCTGTTGACGCTGCAGGAGGGCATCGACTTCGACGCCATCGACGATGCCCCGGTCGACCTGTTGGTCGGCCTGCTGGTCCCCGAGGACGCCGACGAAGCCCACTTGCAGATCCTCGCGACCCTTGCCGGCCATTTGAGTGACGCCGAACTGTGCGCCGCGATCCGTGCCGCGCAAACCCCCGCCGACGTGCTCGACCTCCTCGCCGCCGATCCCCCGCACGACAACGCTGCTTCGGGCTGACGGTGGCCACACTCGGCGTCGCAAAACTCATCAACGCACTGCAGGACCCGCTTTCCTTGACGTGGATTCACGGCAGGGAGCACGTCGGTACAGCGGTGTTCAGCGAACACGCCGATGACACGGTCGGGCTCTACAACCCGCTCGCGGCCGCGAGCATCCACATCATCGACGGGCGTGCGTTCAACGCCCTGCACGGCGACACGCCGACCCCCTATCCGCTGACGCACGTCTTCGAGGCCCCCTGTGCACTGGTGATCTACTGCAACGGCTTGCGCCCGCCCGCGGACGTGGCCGCAGTGGTCGGCGACACCGCGGTGGTGCTGTCCGACCAGCCCGCCGCCGAGGTCATCCAGGAAGTGCGCGATGCGCTCGCCCGCCAACGCGCCCGCCGCACCGTGGCCCACGGTGTGTTTCTCGACGTACTCGGCACCGGCGTGCTGTTGACCGGGAAACCGAGCATCGGCAAGAGCGAACTCGCGCTCGAACTGATCAGCCGGGGACACGCCCTCGTGGCCGACGACGCGCCGTATTTCACCCGCCGCACTGACGGGTTGGTCTACGGCACCTGCCCGGACGTCCTGATCGATTTCCTCGAGGTGCGTGGTCTCGGTATCCTCAACGTGCAGAAGATGTACGGCGACGCGGCCACGCGACCCGAGATGCCGCTCAACCTGATCGTCGACCTCAGGCAATTCGACGCTGACGGGCTGAGCGACCTCGATCGGCTTGAAGGCAAGCGCCGGGTCTGTGACTTCCTCGGTGTCGACATCACCGAGATCACATTGCCGGTCGCACCGGGCCGAAACCTCGCGGTGCTGGTTGAGGCCGCGGTGCGAAACTACCTTTTGATGGCACAGGGCGACTACGCGGCTGAAGACTTGCAAGAGAGACAACGTCTTATGATGCGAGAAGACGGATGAGATGCGTCATCGTCAGCGGCCAGAGCGGCTCCGGCAAGACGGTTGCCCTGCACACCCTCGAGGACGAGGGCTTCTACTGTGTGGACAATCTGCCGATTTCCCTGATCCCGGACCTGATCGAGCGGATTTCGACCACCCACGCGGAGCTGCACCAGAACGTCGCGATCGGCGTGGATGCGCGCTCGAGCGACGCCGACAGCCTGTTGCACTTTCCGGACATCATCGGCCGGGTGCGCAGCCGGGTCGACTCGCTGCAGGTCGTGTTCCTGCAGACTGACCTCGACACCCTGGTGCGGCGATTCAACGAGACGCGCCGGCGACACCCGATGACCCGACAGGACCGGCCGCTGGTGCAGGCGATCCACGAGGAGCGGCGCGTGTTGGAGCCCATCTCCCAGCTCGCCGACGCCTTCATCGACACCACGACGACCAACTTGCACCAGTTGCGTCAGCATGTGCGCGACCGCATCGTCAAGAACCGCGGCGACGGCATGTCGATTCTCTTCCAGTCCTTCGGCTACAAGCACGGCACGCCGCTGGACACCGACTTCGCCTTCGATATCCGCTGCCTGCCGAACCCGCACTGGCAGGTCAATCTGCGGCCGCTGGACGGCCGCGACAAGCCGATCATCGACTTTCTCGAGGAGCACAGTTCGGTTGGCGACATGTACGGCTCCATCGAGCAGTTCCTGCACCGTTTCGTGCCCGATTTCGAGTCCGAGGGTCGGGCCTATCTGACCATTTCCATTGGCTGCACCGGCGGAAGACACCGCAGCGTTTACATGGTCGAGAAGCTTGCGGCTGCGTTTCGCAAGTCCGGACACACCGTCTCGGTCCGCCACCGCGAGATCCACTGACCGTCACAGGGGGCTGAACATGCCGAGTGCACAGGTTGAAATCATCAACAAGTTGGGCTTGCACGCCCGGGCAGCGGCAAAACTTGTCAAGACGGCAGCGGTTTTCGCGTCCGACATTTCGCTCGAGCGCAACGAGCAAACAGTGTCAGCCAAGAGCATCATGGGCGTGATGATGCTCGCTGCCAGCAAGGGCACCACGGTGATCGTCTCAGCCGAAGGCGAGGATGCCGACGAAGCGCTCGACGCCGTCGTCGACCTGATCAACGACCGCTTCGGCGAGGACGAATGACCACGGCTGCCGTCGGCATCACGCGCGCCGAGAGACGTGTGCGATGAGTCTGATGTTCAACGGCATCGGTGTGTCGCGCGGGATCGAGATCGCACCGGCCCGTACACTCAAGCGCGACTTGGGTGAGCTGCGGGAGACCCCGATCGAACGCAGCCAGGTGACAGCCGAGATTCGCCGCTTCCAACGCGCGATCAAGAACGCAACCCGGGAACTGACAGACGTTCAGAAGACCATCCCGGAGTCGGCGACCACGGACATCCGCGGTTTCATCGAAACGCACCTGCTGATGCTCTCCGACGACGCCTTCGTCAACCGACCCAAGGACATCATTCGCGAGCAACTGGTCAACGCCGAGTGGGCAGTCCACTCCCACCGCCAGAGCATCATTGAAGTGTTCGAAGCGATGGAGGACCCCTACCTCGCAACGCGCAAGAACGACGTCAACCACGTGGCCGATTCCGTGCTGCGCGCCCTGCAAACCGGTGGCGCGTCGGCCGACGATCTGACCCAGGCCGATTGGCGCGGTGTGATCGTCATCGCAGACGACTTGACGCCGGCAGACACGGTGCACATGCAGACCCAGGGTGTCGCCGGGTTCATCACCGAGACCGGTGGTCACCTGTCGCACACGGCGATCCTCGCACGGTCGCTCGGCATCCCGGCGATCGTCGGCGTGCACGAGGCGCGGCGCTACATCCTCGACGGCGAGGAGCTGCTGATCGACGGCTCGAACGGCCTCGTGGCAGCCGCCCCTGACGACAAGAGCCTGGCAGACTACCGAAAGCGGCAACGAGAGCAACGCCGCGCAAGCAAGGCACTCGAGGCCTTGCGGGATGCGCCGGCCAAGGCGCGCAGCGGTGAGGCCATCGGCCTGTTCGCCAACATCGAAATCGACGAGGACGTGAAAGCCCTGCGGCGCGCCAACGCGATTGGTGTCGGGCTGTACCGGACCGAATTCCTGTACATGAACCGCGATGACATCCCGACTGAAGAAGAGCACTACCGTAATTACACACGCATCCTACGGGCCCTGCGGGGCGCACCGTTGACCATCCGCACGGTCGATCTCGGCGCGGACAAGGAAGCCTCAAGCATGCAGGGACCGTTGGCGCACAACCCGGCCCTCGGCCTGCGCGGCATCCGCCGTTCACTGAAGGAGCCGGCGTTGTTCGTGCCGCAGCTCCGGGCCATCCTGCGCGCTGCGAGCAAGGGGCCGGTGAACATCCTGCTTCCCATGTTGACCAGCCTCGAAGAGGTGCGCCAGGCGCGCGCGTTGATCGCGCAAACACGCGACGCACTGCGGGGCGAAGGCTACAAGATCGAAGGCGACTACCGCATTGGTGGGATGATCGAAGTGCCTGCCGCTGCCATCGCGGCGGATCAGTTCGCCGCCGAGCTCGATTTCCTCTCGATCGGCACCAACGACCTCATTCAATACACCCTCGCGATCGACCGCATCGACGACCACGTCAACTACCTCTACGACCCATTGCACCCGGCCGTGTTGATGCTGGTGAAAGCGGCGATCGATGCCGGCAACAAACGTGGCATTCCGGTATCGCTGTGCGGCGAGATGGCAGGTGAGCCGCGGTTCACCCGACTGTTGCTCGGGCTCGGCCTGCGCGATTTCTCGATGCCGGTGAACAGCCTGCTGGCAACGAAAAACGTCATCCTGAACAGCCGACTGAAGGAATTACGGCCAAAGGCGCTGGCCTTTGTGCGCACCACCGACGGTGAAAAGCGCAAGGCCTTGCTCGAGGCCATGAACAGCGACCTGGATTTGCAAGCCTGATTGACGTAAACGGTGCCCGGTAGCACGAGCTCACCTGCCCTCGATCACCACGCAGACCGACCTCTTCTCGAGTGCCCGACATGCCATCGACATCACCAGAACTCGAAACCCGCCCCGAGATCGGCGCACTGCAGGCGATACTCCAGAGCGGGCAGGCTGATTCCGCCCGCAAGACCCTGCAAGGCATGCACCCGGCTGAAATCGCCAACGTCCTCGAGGGCATTCCCGGCAACAAACGCCTGGTGGTGTGGCAACTGCTGGACGACGCGCTCGCGGGCGACGTGCTGATCGAGCTGAACGAGGAGTCACGCGACTCGCTGGTCAAGCACCTCGACTCGGAAGACCTGCTCCAGGCCATCCGGCACCTCGAAGTCGACGACATCGCCGACCTGGTTCAGGGCTTGCCCGATGCCGCGATCCCCGAAGTGCTGGCCGGCATGGACAAGCAGAATCGCCAGCGCCTCGAGTCGGTGCTGTCCTGGCCCGAGGACAGCGCCGGCGGCCTGATGGACCTCGACGTGGTCACGGTGCGGGCCGACGTGTCGCTCGATGTGGTGATCCGCTATCTGCGGCTGAAGGGCGAGATTCCACGCTACACCGACCGCCTGATCGTCGTCGATCGATTCGATCACTACCTCGGTGTGTTGCCGATCCGACGCCTGCTCTGCAACGACCCGGAGCTCGACGTGGCCGCGCTCATGCGCACCGACGTCGACGCCATACCCGTTGAAACGGACCAGCACGAGGTGATACGCCAGTTCGAGGAACTCGACCTGGTGTCGGCGGCCGTGGTCGACCGCGACAACAAACTGCTCGGTCGGATCACCGTGGACGACGTTGTCGACGCGATGCGTGAGGAGGCAGACCAGCAGATGTACGGCATGGCTGGCGTGTCCACAGAAGAGGACCTGTTCGGCTCCGTGCTGAACGCCAGCCGCCGCCGTGCCATCTGGTTGGGCATCAACCTGTTGACCGCCCTGCTCGCCGCGTGGGTGATCGGCCGTTTCGAGGTCGCACTCGAGGAGATCGTGGCACTGGCCATCCTGAACCCGGTGGTGGCGAGCATGGGCGGGATCGCCGGCAGCCAGACACTGACTCTGGTCATTCGAGGCCAGGCACTCGGCCACCTCTCATCCCACAACGTCCGCTGGTTGCTGAACAAGGAAGTGATCGTGGGCTTTGTCAACGGCGTCTTCTGGGCGACGATCGTCGCGCTGATCACCTACCTCTGGTTCGGAGACGCCGAGCTCGGCCTGATCATCGCCGCCGCGCTGGTGATCAACATGGCCGCCGCAACCGCCGCCGGCGTCGCGGTGCCGACGCTGTTGCGCCGCATGGGGGTCGACCCGGCCCTGGCGGGCAGCGTGGTGCTGACGACCGTCACCGACGTGGTCGGATTCGTGGCGTTTCTCGGTCTGGCCTCCGCGGTGCTGCTGCGCTAACGCACTGGACACTGTGGGGGCCACGCCTCAGCTCCCCCAACCACGTCGAAGCCTGCAAGGATCATCTGGTTGCCGTCGAAGGGCATGGGGTTGCGCCCGGGCGGCGGACGCTCGTCCTGCACCGCGGCGGCCATGCCGACGTCCCGGGCGGTCATGGACAGCCACCAGATCCACGAGAACACCCCAGTTTCGTCAGGCTCGCGTTGCAACTCGTCAACACAGGGTGTGCGTTCGCCGGCTTGCGCGTCATCGCCACAACACGCGACCAGATTCACGGCACCGTACGCCTCATGCACCTCGGCTGAAGCCGCAGCGTGTCGGATGTACGCGGTCTAGTTGACCGTTGGCACCGCCTGCACGAAACCGTCGATACAGGCCATGGTGTCGCTCCCCGAGGTTGACTTGCGCTGCACGGTGCAGCGACAGGCTGTGGCCTGGACTACCAGCCCACCGGCACGTCACGGGCGCCGCCACCACGACACCAGCCGGCCGTCGATACACAGGAGGCCGGCGCCGATCACAAGTGCACCGGCCACTTCACTCGCGTGCACGGCTTCGCCGAGAAACACGGCGCCCAGCGCAATGGCGATCACCGGGATCAGCAGGGTCACCAACATGACATTGCTGGCACCGGCGCGTACCAGCAGTGTGAAGAACACGATGTAGGCGAGCGCCGTGCCGAGCACCGCGAGGGCGAGGATGGCCCAGACCACCGCCACGCTCGGCATCCCGAGTTCCCAGGGGCGGTCCACGACGGCCACCACGCAGGCCATGACCGCGGCCGAACAGATCAACTGGCAGGTGGCAGACGTCACCGGCGGCACGGTCGCGAGGTAGCGCCGCCCCCACAAGCCGGCAAAGCCGTAGCTGAGGGCGGCTGCCATGCACAGTCCGATACCGAGCACCTGCGCGTCCGCAAGGTCGTATCCGGCACCGCGCAACACGGCGACCCCCACCACACCGAGCACCACGCCCAACACCCGGTAGGCGGTCAGCCGCTCTTCCCGAAACCCCGCCATGACCAACACCGTGAACAGGGGGGTCAGCGCGTTGATCACCGAAGACAGGCCCACCGTGATGTGGGTCTGACCGTAGAAGATCAACGAAAACGGCAGCACGTTGTTGAGCAGGCCCATGCCGAGAAACGGCAACCAGGCGCGCGCAGCGGTGGGCAGGCGCTGCCCCAGCCACCAGACCACCGGTAGCATCACGCAGGCGGCGATGGCGACGCGCAGCAACACCACGGTCAGCGGCGGCAATTCACGCACCGCGACACCAACAAAAAAGTACGCCCCGCCCCAGAGCAGCGCGAGCAGCAGCAACAGACCCCAGTCCACGCGGTCCATGGTCTTGGCCGTTTGCATGTCCCTACTCCGTGATCGACGCCGCCCGGCACTGTCCGGCTTCACCCGCCATCACACCACCCGAAACCTGCGCAACTGCGCCGTGCCGGCTCAATCGGGCGCCTTGTTGTCGAACAGGGTTTGCCACGCGGCCTTATCCATGCTCGGGTTGACGCGCAGATCGGTCAGCACGGCCATGCCGCGTTGCACGGCCGGGCGGCCCTCACAGGCCTCGAACCAGCGCGCGAGCGCCGGAAAATCGGCGAGGTCCTGACCTTGGCGCTCGTGCGGCACGATCCAGGGAAAGGTGGCGATATCCAGAATCGAGTAGTCAGCCCCGCCGAGCCAGGTGTTGTGCTCCAGGCGGGTGTTGAGCACACCGTAGAGCCGTGCCGCCTCGGTGGTGTAGCGATCGATCGCGTAGGGAATCTTGTCAGGCGCGTAGGTGCGGAAATGGTGATTCTGGCCGAGCATCGGGCCGATGTGGGCCGCTTGAAACAGCAGCCAGGGCATCAAGGTGTGGCGCGCACGTGCGTCGCTGACCCAGAACAGACCGGTTTTCTCGGCAAGGTACAGCAGGATCGCAACCGAGTCGTTGACCGCGATCGGGTCGCCGTCGGGTCCGTCGGGATCCACCAGCACCGGAATCTTGTTGTTCGGGCTGATGGCCAGAAAATCGGGTTCGAATTGCTCGCCCTTGCTGATGTCGACCGGTATGGCGTTGTACGCCAGCCCACATTCCTCGAGCATGATCGTGCACTTCTTGCCGTTCGGCGTCGCCCAATAATACAAGTCGATCACGATGCCATCCCCGCGTCGGCGAAGTCGTAGCCCACTGCCGAGGCCGTCACCGCGCTGTAGCGCGCCAGCATGGCGTCACGCCACACGTAGACCGGGTCATCTGCGTTCAACAGCTGAAAATCGGACACGCTGCGCGCCCACATGAACGACGCGAACAACAACAGGTCGGCGAGCCCCGGGTCATCGCCGCTCAGCCAGCGCTGCCGTTTGAGTGTGGCGCGAAAGGGGCCAAGCGCAGTCTGCAAATCGCGGCGGTGTGCCTCTCGGCCCGCCTGCAACGCCTCCAGCGTGTTGCCGAACCGTGCCTCGCGCGTTTCGCGAAAATAGGCCGCGTCGGCGGGCGCCAGGTGGTTGTGGATGTCCAGAATCACGCTGCGCAGCACGGGGCCCATCACGGTGTGCTCGACCACCAGCTTGATCAGCGTCGCCTGTCCGAGCGCGTCAGCCGAACCCGCCGCCGGTGTCTCAGGGTACTGCGCCTCCAGGTGTTGGACGATCTGCCAGGAATCGACCACGGTCTGCTCGCCATCGGTCAGCACCGGCAGTTGTTTCCAATCGGCAAACGCGATGCTGGCCTTGTCGGTGAACGGCAGGGGGCGTGTCTCGAGCGGCAGGCCCTTGTGCGCCACAACCAGTTTGACCAACCAGCAGTAGGGGCTGAATCGGCGGTCGAGCTCCTCACCGCACAAGTCGTACATCAACAAAGCCATGGCCATCCTCACGTCGGGTCGGGTTCGCGCAGCAGCGCACAAGCCCGGTATGATCGCACATTGACTTCCGCTCGGAGCAGCCGGTGCCCACGCCGCTCGACAAGATGACCGCGACGCTCGGCGACCCCATCCAGTACGCCTTGCCGATGGGCGAGGCAGCCGAACCGCTTAACGCCTACCTCGGCCAGCGACTGCGCTTGCACCACACCGGCAACATCTACTGCGACCATTGCCACAAGCGCACACCCAAAAGCTACGCGCAGGGCCACTGTTTCTCGTGCATGAAAACGCTGGCAAGCTGTGACAACTGCATCATCCGTCCCGAGACCTGCCACCACCACCTCGGCACCTGCCGCGAACCGGAGTGGGGCCTGGCCAACTGCTTTGCGCCGCACATCGTCTACCTCGCCAACACCAGCGGATTGAAAGTCGGCATCACCCGGCAGAGCCAGGTGCCGACGCGCTGGATCGACCAGGGCGCGACCCAGGCACTGCCTCTGTTGCGGGTGAAAAGCCGGCTGGTCGCCGGCCTGGTCGAGGTCGCGCTCGCACAACACGTGGCCGACAAGACCAACTGGCGCGCGCTGCTCAGGGGCGATCCCGAGCCCTGCGACATGCACGACGCTGCGGCAACGCTGTTGGCCAAGCTGGAACCGGCACTTGCACCCATCCTCGCTGCGCACGGCGAGGACGCCATCGAGCGCCTCAGTGAAGACGTGGTCACGCTCGACTATCCGGTGCTGGAGTACCCCGGCAAGATCGCCTCGCACAACTTCGACAAGGACCCCGAGGTCGCCGGCGTGTTGCTGGGCATCAAGGGCCAGTACCTGATGTTCGACACCGGCGTGATCAACGTCCGAAAGTTCACGGGCTACGACGCCACCCTGGCCTGAAGCGGTGCGGCCGCGCGGGCCGCACCGTTGGCGATCGGCGCGTGGCCGATCAGGCGTTCACCGTTCTTCGGTCTGCAGTGCCTTGAACACCGTGTAACACATCAGCAGAACCACCACGGTGAAGGGGATGCCAGTGGACACCGCCGCCCCCTGCAACGCCGAGAGGCCGCCGCCAAGCAACAGGGCTATGGCCACCAGACCCTCCAGCGTGCACCAGAACACCCGCTGCACCGACGGTGCATCCATCTTGCCACCGGCCGTGATCGTGTCGATCACGAGCGAGCCACTGTCCGAAGAGGTCACGAAGAAGATGATGATCAACACCAGCGAGATGGGTGCAATGATCGAGTACAACGGAAGCTGATCGAGAAAACGGAAGAGCGAGATCTCCGGCTTGTAGGTGTCGACCACCACCCCCGTGATGCCCTGTCCTGTGCCGTTCTCGATCATGTCGATTGCTGCACCGCCGAAGGTACTCATCCACAACGCGCACACCAGCGTCGGCGCAATCAGCACGCAAATGACGAACTCCCGCACCGTGCGGCCCTTCGAAATCCGCGCGATGAACATGCCGACAAACGGCGACCACGCGATCCACCAGGCCCAGTAGAAGGTGGTCCAGCCGTGGAAGTAACTCGTGTCCTCCCGGCCGAAGGGGTTCGACAGCGGCACGATCTGCACCATGTACTGGACCATCACGTCAGCGTAGCGGGCGATGGCCGACCCGACCCCGGTCACGAACAGCACGAAGAAGAACAGGCAGATCGCCATGACCATGTTGATCTCGGACAAGCGCTTGACGCCCTTGTCCATGCCGGCGAGCACCGACCCGAGCGCGACGATGGTGATACCGACAATCAGCAGCACAACCACCGTGTTGCTGGGTTCGATGCCGAACACATCGTAGAGTCCGGCTGCAATCTGCTTGGCGCCAAGGCCGAGCGACGTCGTCAGACCGAACAAGGTCGCGAAGACCGCCAGCGTGTCAATGACGTGCCCCGGCCAACGCCAGACCTTGTCGCCGAGCAAGGGGTAGAACGCCGAGCGCAGTGTCAGCGGCAGCCCCTTGTTGTAGCAAAAGACCGCGAGGCTCAGACCCACCACCGCGTAGACGGCCCAGCCGCCGAGGCCCCAATGGTGCACGGTGCCGACGATGCCGATGTTCTCGTTGCCGGGTGTCTTGGGGTCGATGCCCAACGGGTTGGCCGCGCCGCCTTCGGCGTAGGTGTAATACACCGGCTCGAGCACGCCGAAAAACAGCAGCCCGATGCCGATGCCCGCGGCGAACAGCATCGCGATCCAACCGGCGTAGGAGTAGTCGGGTGTCGCGTGCTTGCCACCGATTCGCACCGACCCGATTGGCAGTACCACCAACAACAGGCAGAACACCAGCATGATGTCCACGGCGATCACGAGAAACCAATCGAACTCGCGGGTCAGAAAGGGCCGCAACCACCCGAAGAATTCGGCTGAGGCCTCCTGAAAGGACAACGAGGCAATCACGAACAAACAGATCACGCCCGCAGACACGAGAAAGACCGGGTTGTGGATGTCGAGTCCGAAGGGCCTGATGTTGTCGCTGCCGGCCTCGTAGTCCGGCTGCGGCGTGTCGTGCGAATCCGCCATGGGGCTGTCCTCTCGTGATTGGGGGGAACGGTGTTGTCGTGTCGTCTAGGCAGGGGTCCTGGTTGGCCACTCGCACCAGCGCGGTGCAGGCGCGTTCCATGAAAAGCCATTCGCAGGCAATTTGCAACCCGACGACCCAAAAAGCCGTGTTGGCATTTTGACGGCGCGCACAGACCACGCACCCCGAGTGAGACGCTTTGTCTCGCTCAAGTCCGCGTACACGTGCGTTGCTGCCCGACCGTCCCGAGGGCGGATGTACGCCCTCAGTCCGCGCGCCGCCGCCGCCGGATGCTCGGCAACACGAGCAGAACGAGCGCCAGCAGCAACAGCGCCAGCGTCATGGGGCGCTCCCAGACAAAGGCCATGCCGTCGTAGAGCTGCATCGCCCGCGAGAAGTTGTTTTCAAGCAGCGGCCCCAGAATGAAGCCGATCAGGAGCGGTGCAAGCGGGTAGTTCGCGAAACGCAACAGCGTGGCACACACACCGAAACCGACGAGCAACAACAGTTCGGTCGCGTTGTTTTGCCCAATGTAGGCGCCCATCAGGGTGAAAAACAGGATGAACGGGATCAGGTAGTTGCGCGGCACCGCGAGCACTTTTGCAATGTACGGGATCAGCGGCAGGTTGAGTATCAACAACACGAGGTTGCCAAGGTACATGGAAATGATGACTGCCCAGAAGATCTGCGGCTCGTCGATCATCAAGCGCGGCCCCGGGCTGACGTTCAACGCGACCAGCGCGCCGAGCAGGATCGCCGTGGTACCGGACCCGGGGATACCGAGGGTCAGCAAGGGCACGAAGGAGCCTGTTGCCGCGGCGTTGTTGGCGCTCTCGGGCGCGGCGACACCTTTGACCGAGCCCTTGCCGAACTGGTCCCGCTCCTCCGTGGACGCGATGTTGCGCTCGACCGCATAGCCGAGAAACGAGGCGATGGTGGCCCCGGCGCCAGGCAGCACGCCGATGAAAAAACCCTGCAGCGACTGACGACCGATCACCGGCGCTATGCGTTTGGCCTCGTCGCGCGTGATGCGCAGGTTCGTGATCTCGCCGCTCTCACCGTCGCCGGTCTTGGAGCGGTTCGGGTCGAGCACCAGGTAGATGGCTTCCGGCAGGGCGAACATGGCCATCGCCAGGGTGATGAAACCGAAGCCCGACTGCAGATCCATGATGCCCATGGTGAAACGCGGCGCATTGAACAGCACACCCTCGCCCACCGTCGCCATGATCAACCCGAGAAAGGTCATCAAGAGGGCCTTGCACACCTGCCCGGTGCCGGCAAAGGCGGCGATGGCAGACAACCCCACCACCATCAGGGCAAAGTACTCCGAGGAGTGAAAAAGCAGCGCCACCGACGCGAGCGCCGGGGCGAAGATCATGAGCAGGATCGCGCCGATGGTGCCGCCCGCGAAGCTCGCGATCGCGGCCACGGTGAGCGCCTTGCCCGCCTGCCCTTTTCGCGCGAGCGGGTAGCCGTCAAAACTCGTCGCCACGGTGGACGCCACCCCCGGCGCGTTGATCAGGATGGACGACGTCGAGCCGCCGAAAACCGCGCCGTAATACACACCGGCGAGCAGGATCAACGCGGTGGACGGGTCACCGATGGTGATCGCCACCGGGATCATGATGGCGATGATCGACATCGGCCCGAGGCCCGGCAACATGCCGATGAAGGTGCCGACCAGGCAGCCGGCGACCACGATCACGATGTTGGTGAGACTGAAGGCTGTCGACAGCCCGGTGAGTATGCCTTCGAACATGGCGGCCTCAACTCAGGAAAAGCGGCAAGGGGCTCAGGAAGATCCCGAGCACCTCGTTGACGAGGTACCAGATGAACCCGGCGGCGACAGCCGACACCGTCGCCATCAGCAGATACCGGCGTTCACCCAGGAGGTAACTGCCGATGAAAAGAAACGCGAAGGTCGCGGCGAGAAACCCGAGCGGCCGGAGCAACTGGGCGTACGCGACCATCAGTCCGAGCAACAACAGCGCCTGGCCCACCTTGTATTGGCCGAGCCGGTTGAGGTCGATGTCGCTCTGCGCCGTACCCGCGTTTTTCTCTACGCCGAAGATGATGGCCAGCGACAACAGGATGCCGCCGACAGCGAGCACCTTAGGAAAGCTCGACGGCCAGATCGGACTGCGTCGCATGATCGGCGGCAGCAGATCGTCCATGGCAAAAAAGGCCGTGTACCCGTAGGCGAGGCACACCACCAGAATGACAATCGCAATCCAACGGTCGAGCGTCATGGTGATCGTTCCTGGTCAAAAAAACCGGCCAGCGCAGGCGCCGGCCGGGTCACGAGCTGCGCCGAGGCTCAGAGGAAGCCGAGCTTGCGCATCAGGTCGCCGATCACCTCTTCCTGCTGTTCGAGGAAGACGCGGAAATCGTCGCCGTTGTTGTGGATGTTCACCCACCCGTTGCGTGCGCGCACCTCTTCCCACTCCGGGGTGTCGTACATCTTGGTCAGCACATCCTGGTAGGCCGCGAGCGTGTCGGCCGGCAGGCCGGGTGCCGCGAAGAAGCCACGCCAGTTCACGAAAGTGGTGTCGTTGCCCTGTTCCTTCATGGTCATGGCATCCGGGAAGGCGTCGACGCGCTCGTCGGAGGTCACACCGATGATCTTGACTTCGCCGGCCTTGGCGAGCTCAACCGCCTCGGAGAACCCGGTGGACACGGCCTGCACTTCGCCTGACAGCAGGCCCGCCATGGTCGCGCCACCACCGTCGTAGGGCACGTATTTCATGGAGATCGGGTCGGCCCCAGCGGTCTGAAACACCATGGCCGCCACAAGGTGGTCCATGCCGCCCGGCACCGAGCCACCGCCGATGGCAACGCTGCTCGGATCCGCGTTGAAGGCCGAAATCAGGCCATTGAGGTCCTGGATATCACCCTCGGCTGGCACGACCAACGCGGCGTAGTCTCCGATGGTGCCTGCCACCAGGGTCAGGTCGCGGAAGCTCTGCGGGAACACACCCGTCAACGAGCGAATCACGATCGGTGTGGAGTTGACCATCATGGTGCCGTGGTTGGACGCGGCGTTCTCGATCAGGTAGCCGATCGCCTTGCCGCCACCGCCGCCCGACATGTTCTCGTAGGACGCAGAGCCGACCAGCCCGGCGTTTGTCAACGCCTCGCCGGTACCACGGGCGGTGCCATCCCAACCGCCGCCGGCACCGCCGGGGATCAGGAAGTGGATCGAATCCACGGTCGACGCCGCGTGCGCTGACGCGCCGGCCAGGGCCAGCACCGCCGCTGCGGCGAGGTGTTGCGTCTTTTTCAACATTTTCATCACAATATCCTCCATTGGCTTTATTCAGCCGCCTGCACAATAGTGCTGCAGCACACGCCAATAGTGCCACATCACCCTGACACCAGCCTGACAACATGCACTATTTACTGGTTGAGGACAGTGAGGACATCGGACAGGCGGTGACCGCACGGCTGAGCGAACAGGGCCACGCCGTGGACTGGGCGCGCACCTTGGCCGAGGCTGACGCCGTGCTGGCCGCGAGTGGCGTCGACCTGATCGTGCTCGACATCATGCTGCCCGATGGCGACGGTCGCGACTTCCTCGCCCGGCACCGGGCCCGCGCCGACACCACACCGGTGTTGGTCCTGACCGCGCGCAGCCGGGTTTCGGACCGTGTCAGCGTGCTCGACCTCGGCGCCGACGACTACCTGACCAAGCCCTTCGACATCGACGAACTCGACGCGCGCTGTCGTGCCCTGATCCGGCGCAGCAGCGGGGGG
>JBCCUP010000034.1 GCA_039196715.1 Pseudomonadota bacterium | reverse complement strand
CGAACCTCCTCAGGTTCGATCAACTGGCAACGCCAGTTGAGACGGCCAAAGGCCGCCCGCAGGGTGAGCAAACGCCCTAGCGTTTGCAAATCTATTCTTCCGGGCAGAGGGTGCACCAGACAAGACGACCCGCCACCCAACGGGTGGCTTTTCCAATGGCACACCCGGTCGGTCCAGAACCTCCTCAGGTTCGATCAACTGGCAACGCCAGTTGAGACGGCCGCAGGCCGCCCGAAGGGTGAGCAAACGCCTTAGCGTTTGCGAATCCATCCTTCCGGGTCCTCACAATCTCGAAGTCCAATCAAGCTACCTCCAGAACCCCCCGGCTCCGATCAACCGGCAACGCAGGCTGACGCACCTGCAGGGGTGATCGCACGTCGGATCGGGGTTTCGGCCCAGCACCGCGAGGGAGGGGGGTTGTCGCCGCGTCAGCCTGCCAGGGGCGCCCGGCCAGGGGTGCTCGGCTCAGCTGAAACAGCCCGGACCGTTACCGGGGGGTGTCCTCAGCCACGGTGCGCGTTGACGCAATGCTGAACCCCACACCGGTGAAGATGATGCCGGCGCCGAGCCAGGTGAGCGGCGCGTAGCGTTCGCCGAGCACGAAGGTGCCGATCAGCAACGCGACCGCCGCGGCGACGTAGCCGATCTGGCTGAGGTAGGTTGGTCCGCCGGCGAGCTGCAGACGGAAAAAGGTTGTGAACATCGCCGTGGACGCGGCAACCTGGGCAAGTGCGAGCCAGGGCAGATCGAACACCCGTGTGAATGCGCCGAGACCGTCGACGGTCACTGCCGCGAGCACCAGCATCACGGCGGCCGCTGCGTTACTGCCGGCAGCGAGCTCGAGTGGCTCACCGCCGGCCGGCCAGGCGACGGTGCGGTAGACGTTGCCAACTGCTAGCGACACCGGGATGCACAGACCGGCAAACACCCACAGCCAGGCCGCGGGCTGCGCAGCTTCACCCCGCGTCCACGCCACCACGATGGCGCCGAGAAAGCCGGTGATCACACCGGCGATGCCCAGGGCATTGGGCACCCTGACCTGGACGATCGAGGACAGGATCAAGGTGAAAATCGGTGAGAGGGTGAAAAAGATGCTGGTGAAGCCTGCTCCCAGTTTGTCGACCACGATGAAGATCAGCGTGTTTGGCAGCACAAGTGACACAACCGCACTGAGCAGGTAATAGCGAGCGAACGGTGGCTGCACACGCACCCGCTTGCGCGCAAAACCGCGGATCGCGACAAGACACAGCGCGCTGCCGCCGGACAGCCAGCAGGCCCAGACAAGTGGGGGTACCGACGCCGCGGTCGCGAGCTTGCCGAGCGGAAACGTCAGGCCGAGAAAAAAGCCGGTGACAACAAGCAGCAGAGCAGGTGAGTGCATGGAGCCAGTGTAGCCGCTGTTGTGCAACCCAACTGCGCTTTGCGGCCCGGTGTTTGACCGGCAGGGTGTTGTGCTCGCACGAACTGTCGCCTAGGGTCTCAGGCTTCCATCGCACCGGTTGGCTCGCCGGGCGGATGCCCTCGGGTAACTTGCGTGATTGACCTTTTCCCACTGCTCCTCTTTGCCGTGAACATCACGGCGCCGATCCTGCTCATCATGCTGGTTGGCACCGGGCTGCGGCGGTTTGGCCGCATCGATGAGGCCTTTCTCGGCCAGGCAACCTGGGTGGTGTTCAACGTCGCCATGCCCGCCATGCTGTTCGTCAAGATGGTCAGCTCGCCGAGCGGCTCGGGCAGCAGCGTCAACATGCTCTGGGTCGGCGTGATCGGCACGACCCTGGTGTGCGGGTTGATGATCCTGATCGTGCGCGTGGTCGTCGAGGACGTGTCGGACCGCGGCGTGGTGGTGCAGGGCGCCTACCGCGCCAACATGGGCGTGGTCGGGCTCGCCTACTGTTTCAACGCCTTCGGTGATGCCGGCTTGGCAGCCGTGGTTGTCTACCTCGGTGTGGTGACGGTGCTGTATAACGTGATCGCCGTGGTGTTGTTGAACCACTACCTGCACGGCCGCAGTGACGTGCGCTCTGCGCTCTTCGGCGTGCTGAAGAACCCGTTGATACTCGCGATCGTCGCCGGCGGGGTGGTGCGGGTGACTGGCGCGCCTGTGCCGACGGCGGTGATCAGCACGCTCGACTACCTCGGCCAGATGGTGCTGCCGTTGGCGTTGCTCTGCACCGGGGCGGCGCTCAACTTCGGCGCACTGCACGCCGCACCGCGGAGCGCCGTGGTCGGGTCGCTCGGCAAGGGCATTCTGTCGCCGGCGTTGGTGGTGGGGCTGGCGGTGCTCGCCGACCTCGACGCGATGGAGACCGTGCTGGTCTTTCTCATGGCGTCGGCGCCCACGGCCAGCGCGAGCTACGTCATGGTGCGGAGTTTTGGCGGCAACGACGCGCTCGCGTCCAACATCATCGTGGTGACGACGGTCGCGTCGATCGTGTTTACAAGCCTCGGCCTGATGGCCTTCCGCCTCGCGGGCATGGTCTGAGCCCGCCAAGCCGACCTCAGCCGCCCGGCACGATCGCGACTTTGCCGCGCACCTGCCGGCCCATCACGTGCTCGAGTGCGGCCACTGTCTGATCGAGCGGGTACGTCTTCTCCACCTGCACCTTGACGGCGCCTTGGAGGTACCAACCGATCAGTTCGGCGAAGTTGTCGGCGGCGAGCGCAGGCTCGTGCCGCACGAAGCTGCCCCAGAACGCACCGACCACGCTGAACTCCTTGACCAGCGCGAGGTTCACCGGAAACTGCGGGATGCGCCCGCTGGCAAAGCCAATCACCAGCAACCGTCCACCGCGTGCCATGAGGCGGCAGCTGGTGTCGAAGGCGTCGCCACCCACCGGGTCGTACACCACATCCACACCGCGGTTGTCGGTGAGCGCGCGCACGGCCGTCTTGAGGTCGTCGGTTGCGTAGTTGACCGTGTGGTCGGCGCCGTTCTCGCGTGCCAGCGCGAGTTTGTCCTCGGTCGAGGCGGCTGCGATCACGGTCGCGCCCATCGCCTTGGCGACCTGCACAGCTGCAAGCCCGGTACCACCCGCCGCACCGAGCACCAGCACGTGTTCGCCCGACGCGAGCGCCGCACGCTGGTTCAGGGCGTGGTGCGCTGTGCCGTGGGCACACAGGAGGTTCGCGGCCTCGGCGTCGGGGATGGCCTCCGGCACCGGCACCAGCGCGCGCGCGTCGGCGCAGAGGCTCTCGGCGAAGGCGCCGAAGCCCGCGCTGCTGCCCATCACGCGCTGGCCGACCGAGACGGTTGACACACTGTCGCCAACGGCGACAACGTCGCCGCAGAACTCCATGCCCGGGATGAAGGGCAACGGCGGCTTGGCCTGGTACAGGCCCTGCACCAGCAAGCCGTCCGGAAAATTCACCCCGGCCGCCCGCACACGGATCAGCGCCTCGTGTTCGCCCGGTGTGGGTGTGTCGGCCTCACCGAGGCGCAGGGTGTCGATCGGGCCGTGTTGGTCGCAGAAGATGGCGTGCATGGCGTAAGGTTGGGGCGAGTGAACCGGCATGGTATCGCACCGTGCAAACCCGGGAGCAACCGTGCGCGAGCTGTGTACCGATTTCGAGGCCGAGTGCGATGACGTCGCGCGTCTGCTCGCCGAGTTGCCGAACGCGCGTTGGGCGGAGGCCACGCAGTTCGAGGGGTGGTCGGTTCGCGACACGGTCGCGCACCTGCATTTCTGGAACCGTATGGCCCTGTTGGCCGTGCGCGACCCGGCGGAGCTCGCGCGCTGTGTCGGCGCCGTGCAAGCGGGGTTGGCGCGCGGTGAGGCGTTCCGGGCGATCGAAAGCGGCCTCGACGAGCCGCCGGCCGACCGTCTGTTTTCTCTCTGGCGCAGCGGTTGCGCCGACATCGTCTCCACCTTTGGCGCGCTGGACCCTGCGCACCGGGTGCAGTGGGCCGGGCCCGACATGTCGGTGCGTTCGGCGGTCTCGGCACGGCTGATGGAAACCTGGGCGCACGCCCAGGCGGTCTACGACCTCTGCGGCCGTGAGCGGGTGCACACCGACCGCGTGCGCCACGTCGTCGTGCTGGGTGTGAACACCTTCGACTGGAGTTTTCGTGTGCGGGGCCGGACGGCGCCGGGCGCACTGCCGACGCTGCGGCTGCGCGCGCCCTCCGGGGGCACCTGGGCCTTTGGCGAGGGCCCGGACAGCATCACAGGCGATGCCGTGGGCTTTGCCCAGGTGGTGACCCAGACCCGGCACGTCGATGACACCGGCCTGGA
This sequence comes from Pseudomonadota bacterium, assembly GCA_039196715.1. Taxonomy (NCBI): domain Bacteria; kingdom Pseudomonadati; phylum Pseudomonadota; species Pseudomonadota bacterium. The sequence continues at coordinate 39,772 of JBCCUP010000034.1, read as the reverse complement.
GGTGCGGGGCCCGACGGCGACGGCGTGGATGGGTGCCGCGCAGTGTTTTGCCGGGCCACCGGTCGAGCCGCCGGCACCGGGATCGCGTTTTTGCGCGGCCCCCTAGGTGCCCGTCTTCGAGCGGCCGTTGGTGTTGTAGTGCCGGTAGGGCGACCGCGAGCGGATGCGCACGCCCTTGCTCGGTTTGTGGTGGCCGCCCTGACGTCCGGAGCTGTTCGCGAGTTCCCGCCAGGCGTCGACGGCCACAGGCTCGAGGCCAATGGGTTGGGCGATCAAGGACACCAGAGGCGATCCCAGCGTGACGCCCGGGTTGTCGCCATCGGCCGAGAGCCACGATTCGACGTAGCGCATGATCGGGTCTTCGCCGAACACGGCACTGAGGTGGGCAGCCACGGTGCGCGCGTCGCAGGTGGCGGCGTGCTTGCGTGCCGCACCGAAGGCGTCGCTGGCCTCGAGTCTGCGGTGCAGGGCCTGTGAATCGATGAACGACTGCGCGAGGTCGGGGCTGTTGAGCTGGGCGCGGCCGGTTGCCTGCAGTTGCACCAGCGCGGGCAGCAGGACCTGCAGGGTCGCCTGTTGCATCACGCGGTCGATCAGCGGTGGCACTGCAACGGCGGCCTGGTCGCGCGCGGTGAACTGCTGCGGTGCGGGCACCGTGTAGCGCAGGCCCTCAAGCGCTGCGAAGTGCTCGCGCAAGGTCGCAACCGGGTCGGGCAGGGGGTCTTCGGGCAAGGCCGGTGACAAGTCGCCCGCCCGTCCGAGCTGTTCCTGTTCGAACAGGCAGTGGTAGTAGGCCGTCAGCAGGTTCTTGTCGCCGACGATCTGGCGAATCGGGCTGGTGCTCTGCACTGTGTCGTCGCGCTCGGCCCAGTCCGCGCCAGGCGGGCCGAGCCGGAAGCGGCCCCAGCCCTGCGAGGTGCGTTGGCCGATGCCGGTGAACTGACCGAGGGCCAGCAACTGCCACCAGTCGGACGACAGCTGTTCGGTTTGCTTGAGCGTCAGTTGGCCGCACAGCCCGCCCATGCCGCGGTCGCGCGAGCCCGGGTCGCTGTAGATGCCGTCGAGCCAGAACACGTCGGTCTGGCCGTAGCCCACTTCCGGCGCAGCGGTGCGGGGCGGCAGGTAGCTCGCGCCGCGGCGGCGCAGCAAATCGGCGAAACTGTCGCGCACGCGGTTGATCAAGAGCGCCGGGTCGAGGTCTTCGGCGGTGTGGCAGTAGCGGGATTCGCCGCGCGCGTTCAGGCGCTTGCCCTTGTCCTTGAGCAAGCGCACCGGTGCGTCAAAGCGCACTTGCAGTGCGTCGGCGTTCTGTTCGGCGAGCTGCGCGGCCATCGCCGTCAGGCCGTCCGCGTCCAGCGTGGACAGAGCCTGCACCGAATCGACCGGCTGGCCCGTGAGTTCGTCACGCAACGCGACGAAGCGGAGGTTGTCGCGAAAGCAGATGCGGCGTTCGCGGCGAAGGGCCGAGTCGGGCAGCATTTGCAGGCTCTGCACGAGCTCGTCCAGCAACTGTTCGCCGCCGGCCAGGGAGATCACGGAGAAGCTGTAGTGGTCGCCCGGTGCAAAGTGTGTACGGCCGGTTTCGAGGCAGTGGATGCGAAGCAGCGTGTCGAACTCGGGCGGTTCGCGCAGCAGGTGGCGGACAAAGGCGGCGAGGCTCGCCTGGTGAAAGAACTTGGGTTGTGAAGCGCCTGTGAACTGCAGCGTGATCGTCACAGCACGCACGGGCAGGAGCTGCGCTATCGGCAACGCGGGTTCGTCGGTCCGGAAATCATCGTCCATGAGAGTCCCTTGTGTGTGGAGGCAACCGCGCCGCACCTGGGTCAATCCGGGCCCGTTGGTGGTGTGGTGGCTGCATGTGCCTACCTCGATCAGCTCGGGTCATTGTTAATTTTAGAATGACTGATCAAGAATGAAGCTATGTCAACGTCAGATCTTTGTCAAGTGCCTCTTTCCGCAGGAAAATTTGGTGTCATTCAACGGTGTCTTCTCGCTTTACCGGGCTGATCAAGCAAAACCCAAGCCGCGCCGCAGCGTCCTCGTCGAGCTGGGGGTGGGGCTCGGCGCAAAGCGTCTGGATCTGATGTGACTGTAGCAATGCGGTCAGGCGCTGCACGTTGTCGGTCGAGAAGCGCCCGGCCGCCCACGCGGTCAGTACCCCGCTGTGCAGACAGACGTCGTGGGGGCGCAGTGCACGCAGGTCGGTCAGGTCGCCGGCGTTCTGAAACGCGTCGGTCAGACACAGGCGCATGCCAACGGCTTCGAGCGTCAGGCGAAAGCGCGCCGTGTCCTCCGGTGCACGCCGTGCCGCCGGCAGTGGTAGCCAGATGGTATGACGCAGTCCCGGGTACTGACCCGAGAGCTGCTTGAGCCAATCGCCGAGCGTTTCGTCTTGCAGCGCGCTGTCGCACAGGGTGACGTGCAAACGGACCCGCGCGGCGCCGAGGCGCGGCGCTTTCCGTGCGGCGAGCCGGCTCGCGACGAACAAGTGCCAGCGGTCGAGGGCCGCTGCGAGTCCGACCCGCGTGGCGACACGACGCACGGCGTCACCGTCGGCGAGCGGGTGCAGCAGTTCGCCTGGCAGCAACGACACGTTCAGGTGGTGCTCGACCGAGCTGGCGCCCACGGTGTGCAGTGACGCGGTGCGCACCACCAGCGTGTTCTGCCGAATCGACTGGCGCAGCCGTTCACGCAGGGCACCCGCAGTCGCAACCGGGGCGTCTTTGCTGTCGGTGTCGGCGGCGCTCGGCGCGGGTGCCGCGGGCGTGTCGGTGGGCGGTGCGCTGGCCGTTGCCTCCGGCAGCTGCGTGTCGTCGAGCTCGGCGGCGAGTCCGCCGACGCTGCTCGGCACGCGCGATCGGGTCGGGCGGTCGGTTGCCGGCGCCGCCGGTTCGGTCGCCAGCCCGGCAGTGAGCCCGGCGGCGAGCCCGCCCGTCGCGTCGGGCTGAGACGGCACCTCGGCGGTGGGCTGAGGCTCGACCACCGGCATGAGGGTGTCGGTGTCCGCCGTTGCCGTCGCGCGTCCAGTGGCACCGGCTGCCGCAGCGCCGGCTGCCGCAGTATCGGCTGCCGCAGCACCGGCTGCCGCAACCGGTATCGGTCGCGGGGTGCCGGTTGTCTCGGGCCCCGTCGGCGCGCCCCGGGTCAGGGCATCGCCGCGCTGACGCACGGGTCGGACAAGGCTGACCAGCACGCCGCGCTCGCCGTCGCCGACCCAGGCGGCGTAACGCGTCTCGAGTGCGCGCGTCCGGCCGTCCGGCAGCACGAAGGTCTGAGCGCGTCGCGTGTCCTGGGCCTCGCCCCGGCCGAAGGCGCGCAACAGCGCGCGGGCGTCGTCACGTTCGGCCTCGACCACGCAGTCGAGGAACGGCGTGGCCGTCGCCCGGGCCGGGTCGAGCTGCAGTGCGCGCAAGTAGGGGTTGTTGGCGTTGGCGTGCACACCGTCGATCACCACCGCGTGGGCGTCGCGGGTGTTGTGCATGATGACTTCGAGGCGTCGCTCGCTGTCGATCAGCGCGTCGCGCAGTTGCCGTGTCTGCAGACGCGCGCTGGCGGCGTCGAGTTCGCGACGGGCGGCTTCACGCAGGTGCAGGGGGTCGTCGGTGCCGACCCAGTCGGCGAAACCGTGCGCGAGGATTGCGCCGAGCGCGCACTCGAAATCCGGCTGGCCGAGCGCGAGCACCGGCCCATGCTGTCCCTGCTCACGGAGCCCGGGCAGGTCGGCTGCGGCGAGGCTGGCACCGCCGTCAAGTGCAACGACACAGAGGTCGAAGACCGGGGCGTCGGTCGGCAGGGTGCCGACGTGGTCGATGCGGGTCGTGCGCACGGCGCTGCCGAGGTGGCGCAGGTGGCCCTCGACCTCGGCCGCGCGCTCGGTGTCGGTGTCGACGATCAACAGGTGCATCCGAATACCGGGCTTCATCTCAGTGTCTGTGCTGACCGGGGGTTCTCAACGCACCACATTATCCCGGTTTGTCGCGCCGGGTCGATAGCGGGTTGTGGTCGGCGGACCGCCGGACGAGAGTGGCGTATAATGCGCGGCTGCTCCCCACTCCCAGTAGAGGCATCGCGGTGGCCAACTACAGCACCAACGAATTTCGCAGCGGCTTGCGTATCATGCTCGACAACGACCCGCACGTCATCGTCGAGAATGAATTTGTCAAGCCCGGCAAGGGCCAGGCGTTCAACCGCGCGCGCGTGCGCAACCTCAAGACCGGACGGGTGGTCGAAAAGACCTTCAAGTCGGGCGAGTCGGTGGAGGCCGCCGACGTGGTCGATGTCGAATTGCAATACCTCTACACCGATGGCGAGTTCTGGCACTTCATGGACACCTCCAGCTACGAGCAGCTCGGCGCCGACGCCTCGGCCGTGGCCGACGCCAAACTGTGGCTCAAGGAAGAGGACATGTGCCAGGTCACGCTCTGGAACGGCTCGCCCCTGAACGTGCAGCCGCCGAACTTCGTCGAGCTGGAAATCGTCGAGACCGACCCGGGCGTGCGCGGCGACACCGCCAACGGCGGCACCAAGCCCGCACACCTCGAAACCGGTGCGACCGTGAAGGTGCCGCTGTTCATCGAGCAGGGTGAAAAAGTCCGCTGCGACACCCGAACGGGCGAGTACGTCTCACGCGTCAAGTGATCGGTCGGTGAGCGCGTGGCGACCCACTGCGGGCGAGGCGGCCCGCCGGGCGCGTTCGGCCATGCTCGCCCGCGTGCGTGCCCACTTCGCCGAGGCCGGGGTGCTCGAGGTCGAGACGCCCGCGCTCAGCTGCGCGGGCACCACCGACCCGAACATCGACAGCGCCGCGGTCGTCGGGGCACTGTCGGGCCATCTGCACACCTCGCCCGAATTCGCGATGAAACGGCTGCTTGCGGCCGGCTGCGGTGACTGTTTCCAAGTGGCGCGCGTGTTCCGCGTGGGTGAACAAGGCGCCCGCCACAACCCCGAGTTCACGCTGCTGGAGTGGTACCGCCTCGGCCACACGCTCGCCGACATCACCGCCGACACGCTCGCCGTGCTCGACGCGGCCTGGGGGCGGCCGCTCGAAGCCACGCAGATGAGCTTGCGCGAGGCCTGCACCACGCTCGGTGGCTTCGACCCGTTCGCGCCCGACCTGTCGCTGTTGCGGGGCCTGCTCGCGGCAGCCGGGCACGGCGCGCCCATCGGGCTCGCCGAGGACGCAGTCGACGCGTGGCTCGACTTCGCCTTCAGCACCCTGGTGGCACCGCGCTTCGAACCGGACCGCCTCACGGTTGTCAGCGGGTACCCAGCGAGTCAGGCGTCGCTGGCGCGGGTCGAGCAGTCGGCGTCCGGCCCGGTCGCTCTGCGCGTCGAGGTGTTCTTCGGCGATCTCGAACTCGGCAACGGGTTCGAGGAGTTGCTCGATGCGGACGAGCAGCGCACGCGGTTCGAGCGCGAGCGTGCGCAGCGGCTCGCCAGCGGCCGTGACTCGCCCGCGGTGGACGCGCACCTCATCGACGCGATGCGGCACGGCTTGCCCGCCTGCGCCGGCATGGCGATCGGCGTCGACCGCGTGCTCATGGCCGCCCTCGGCGCCGACCACATCCAGGACGTCCTGAATTTTCCGTGGGGTCGGGCATGACCGCGTCGGACAGCGTCCCGGGCGTGCTGCTGCTGCAGGAGATCGATGCCGACGCGCTCGAGGCCTGGTTTGCGTCGCACGGGCTGCGGGTCGTATGGCACCCGGTCGGCGCGCCGATCCCGGGCAGCTTCTGGGGCGAGCCTGAGGCCGGGCTGATCGCCGATGCGCTGCACGTCAGGCCCGACACGCCCGTCCAATCCGCGCTGCACGAGGGTTGTCACTGGGTGTGCCTGCCGCCAGCGCGGCGTGAACACGTGCACACCAATGTCGGCGGCAGCGCGCTGGAGGAGTGCGCCACCTGCTACCTGCAGATCACCGTCGCGGCGCAGCTCGAGGGGGTTGGCCAGGCGCGCATGCTCGCTGACATGGACCGATGGGGTTACAGCTTTCGGCTTGGCAGTGCGCGGGCGTGGTTCGAGTCGGACGCCGAGGATGCCCGTGCCTGGTTGCGCGAACGCGCGCTGCTCAGCGCGGAAAACGTCCCAGCCACTGGCCCATGCGAAGCGGTACGCGGGGCGCGAGGCCGGCGCGCCAGGTGAGACCCGGTGGCAACAGCAGGATCACGGTCGAGCCCATGTTGAAGCGGCCCATCTCGTCGCCGCGCTCGAAACGGTGCTCGCCAACCGCGTAGTCGGTCGTCGTAACCGTCTTGCCGGCCGGCGGGGTGACCAGCCCGGCCCAGGTCGTTTCGATCGCGGCGACGTTGATCGCGCCGACCAGCACCAGCGCGAGCGGCCCGTGCTCGGTGTCGAATTCGCAGACCACACGCTCGTTGCGGGCGAACAGGCCCGGCACGTGGTCGACGGTGTGGGGGGAGACGCTGAACAGCCGCCCGGGGATGTGGCGCATGCGCGCCAGGCTGCCCGCCATCGGCATGTGCACGCGGTGGTAGTCGCGTGGGCTGAGGTACACGGTGATGAAGGCGCCGTCGCGGTAGCGTGCTGCGCTCTCGGCGTCGCCGAGCAAGGCGGCTGCGCTGTAGGACTGGCCCTTGGCCTGGAACACCGTGTCGCCATCGAGGTGCCCGACTGCGGACACCCGGCCGTCTGCAGGGCAGTTCAGGCTGAGCGCGTCGCCTTCGATCGGGCGCGCGTGCTCGTGTAGCGCACGGGTGAAAAAGGCGTTGAAGCTCGCGTACTGATCGAGTGCGGGGTTGGCCGCATCGGCCAGCGCGACCTGGTAGGTGCGACAGAACCAGCGCATCACCGGCTGTGCCAGGCGGGTCTCCCGCCGCGTCAGCCAGAACACCAACCGCGACAGGGCGTGGTGCGGGAGGATCATCTGCAGTTGGGCAAACAGGCGTGGGCGCACAGCGGTTCCGTCGTGTGGGGGTTGGGTCAGTGTCGGCGAATCAGGCGCAGGTCGGCGACAAGGTCGTCCGCGCGCACCGGTGGGTCAAAGCGGGCACGCACCGCGCCGCCCGGCGCCAGCACGAAGACCTGGCCGGGCACCGGTGTCTGACCGGCTGTCAGGCCCGCGACGAGGTCGGTCATTGCACCGACGTCGCCGGTCAGGCCGGTCAACGCCTCGTTGAACCCGCCGAGGTAGTGTGCCCAGCGCGACGGGGTGTCGGCCTCCGGGTCGAGCGACGCGACCAGCCACTGGCCACTCGCGACGGCCGGGTCGATGTCGAGCAGTCTGGCGTGCGCGCTGCTGAGCGCCGCCAGGGTCTCCGGGCACGGCGCCTCGCACCCGCGGTAGGCCAGGGCAAGCACGGACCAGCCACGGTGCAAGTCGCGCTCATCGAATCGTGCACCGCGGTGGTCGAGCAGCGCGAAGGCGGGTGCCGCGGGCGTTTCGCTGTCGAGCAGCGCAGCGCTGCGGATGTGGGTCGGCACCGGGTGTTCCGGGCCGATCGGCGCGCGCACAAGCAGGTACCATGCGACGATGGCGCTGACGATCGCCAGGTACCGCACCGATTGGCAAAAGCGGCACGGCGGCCTGGTTGGCTTGTCTGCATCGGGTGTGGCCAAGGGGTGCTATCCTGCGCGCAACGGTTTCGAGTATAGCGGCGCGTGACTCAACGCCTGACACTGGAGAGCCTGATTCGTGCCAGCGCGAGGCGGCTCGACGACGCCGGCGTCTGGTGTGGCCACGGCACAGACAACGTGCTCGACGAGGCCACGTGGTTGGCTCTGCACGCACTCGGCTTGCCACCGGATCAACCGCCCGACTACGCCCGGGTGCGGTCTGAAGCCGACGCGGCGGCGGTGCGGTCGCTGGTGACCGCGCGCATCACGCGGCGCGTGCCGGCCGCCTACCTCACCGGGACCGCCTGGTTTGCCGGGCACGCGTTCAAGTCGGACGCCCGCGCCCTGGTGCCGCGTTCACCGATCGCCGAACTCATCCAGGCGCGCTACCGGCCCTGGATTGTGCCGGAGCGTGTCCACCGCGTGCTCGACCTCTGCACGGGTGGCGGCTGCATCGCCATCGCGACGGCGCACGCGCTGCCCGAGGCGACCGTGCACGGCACCGACCTCAGTGCGGACGCGCTCGCGCTCGCGGCCGAGAACGTCGCCCTGCACGGCCTGGATGCGCGGGTGCGCCTGTTCGAGGGCGACGTGTTCGCACCGGTTGCGGGCGAGCGCTACGACCTGATTGTCAGCAACCCGCCGTACGTCGACGCGCGGGAGATCGCCGAGATGCCCGCGGAGTACCACGCGGAACCGGCGCTCGGGCTTGCGTCCGGGGCCGACGGACTGGATCTCACGCGCCGCATCCTGCGCGAGGCCGGCGCGCACCTCAGCGATGCCGGGGTGCTGATTGTCGAGGTCGGGGCGAGCATGCCTGCGGCCACCGCGGCCTTCGCCCACCTGCCGCTGCAGTGGGTGGCCTTCGAGCACGGCGGCGACGGGGTCTTTGCCGTGACGGCCAGCGAATTGCGCGCCGCGTCAGGGGGCTGAGGTCAGTCCGCGCTGATCCGCGCGGTGCTCTCGCGCAAGCGCCAGATCAGACCGAGCCAGGTGTTGACGCTGCTGTCGGTTTCGAACAGCGGGCTGTCTTCGTTGGCGGCGTTGGCAAAGCTGTTCCACGACACGCCAGAGAAGAGCGCGAGGTCCTCGCGCAGGTAGTAGAACCCGCTGAGCGACAAATCGCTGCCGAGGTACCCCGACTCTGCGTCAAAGGCCGGTCGGGTCGCGGTGACGAACTGCGGGTCCACCTGGTAGAAGAGGTCGTGCAGTTTCTCGTCGGCAAACACGGCGTTGTACTCGACGCCGATGTCGAGACGGCCGTCCATCAGGCCTTCGCGCTCGTATGACAGGGCCAGGCTCGCCACCGGGCCGAGCGCATCGATTCCGCCGAAGTCGGTGGAAAAGGCGGCCCGCAGCTGCAGCGCCAGTTCGGTGGTCCCCTGGCTCTGGTCGGCGTAGCCGCGTTCGTCCAGCGTCACGATGAGCTGTGGGCCGATTTCGAACAGAAAATCGAGGTCCGGCATGCCCTCGCGCAGCGGGTTGCCCTCGGAGTTGGCGTCGAGCGAGCCCGCCACCGAGAGCGCCAGGCGGTACCGCGGGTTCTGGAACGCAAGCGCCTGCAGGCCGCCTTCGCCGAGCCGGAAGCGCTCGCCCCGGTAGACGGCGTAGGGTGCGGCCAGCACGCGGTCGTTCGCCTGGTCCGATGCGGGGGTAGTCCTGGCCCTGCAGGCCGACCGCGGCCACGCCGACTTCCCAGACCGGCAGGTCGTCGCGCGCGTGTGCTGCGAAGGCCGCGCACAGCACGGCCGCGAGGGGGAGGGCAATCAGCTTGCGCACGGGGGGTATCTCAGGCGGGGAGAGTTCGAATGATAGCGAAGTCTCGTGCGCTCGCGTGAGCTGCAACGCGCGGGGTTCCACGTATTGCGGGCCGGTGCGCGCCGCGATCAGGCGTCGAGAAACTGGCCGTTGTCGCCGTTCTCGGCCGACAGCAGGGCGAGGTAGGGCGCGGTCCGAGCCTCGGGCAAGGGGTTGGCTTCGGGCAACTCCCCGGGGAAGGCGAGTTGACGCAGCCGCGTGCGCATCGGACCCGGGCACACCCCGTTGACGGTGACGCGCGGGCGCCCGAACGTGAGCCGTTTGCCGTCACACTCGTCCGCCAGCATCGAGACCGTGGCCCGCACCGCCGCCTTGCTCAGGCCGTAGGCGCCCCAATAGGCCGAGAGGCGGTCGTCCAGGGTGAAGACCACGCTGGCCGGCGCACTCTCGCTCAGCAGTGGCATACACGCCTGGGTCAGCACCAGCGGCGCGTGCAGGTTTGTGGTGAACACCTCGCTCCAGGTTGTCTGCGGGTAGTGCTCCAGCGGCGTCAGTGCGCCGAGGGTCGCAGCGCAGTGCACCAGCCCGTGCAACGCGCCAAAGGTGTCAGCCACCTGAGCACAAAGTGACGAGTACTCCACGGTGGTTGCACAGAGCAAGTCGAGCGGTATGATTGCAGGCTGTGGCCCGCCGACGGCTTCTATGGCGTCGTACGTTGTTTCAAGTTCGGGCACTTTCCGACCGATGAGTATGACAGTAGCGCCGGACTTTCCGGCGTCGACGGCGAGTGCCCGGCCGAGGCCCGAGCCTGCGCCGGTGATCAGAATGGTGCGGTTTTGCAGGCGGTCGTCGGCGGCGGTCATGCAGGCGGGTCGGCGAAGGTTGAGGTGTCGAGTGTAGTGCGGTTCGCTGTCGCGGTGCCAGGCGACGCGCCGGCGAATGTCGGTGTCACCGGGCACACTCACGCACGGGGTTGCGTTTTGCCCGCGTGTGCAGAGACGGGGTTGAACTTCGGAGACGGAAGACGTGCAAGATCAACAGACGGGCAGCAACGCATCCGGGCCCACGCGGGTTCTGATCACCGGGGGCACCGGCTCGGTCGGCGTATCGTTCATGGAGACCTACCCCGACGATTTCGCCTACCACACGGTCAGCCGCAACGCGGAGGCCCCGCTGCCGTCCTGTCAGGCCTACGCGGCGGATATCCGTGACCGGGACGCCTTGACCCGGGTCTTTCTCGACGTGCGCCCGGACATCGTTGTTCACGCTGCCGCGATGAAACACGTCAATCAGGCCGAGCTGCAGCCGTCGCAAGCGGTCGAGATCAACATCCTCGGCACCCTCAACGTGATCAAGGCGTGCCTCGCGGCTCAGGTCCCGGTGGCGGTTGCCATCAGCACCGACAAGGCGTGCCAGCCAGAGAACATCTATGGCTATACCAAACGGATCACGGAGCAGATCTGGCTCGAGCACCACTGCGCGCAGACCCGTTTCGTCTGTGCCCGTTTCGCCAACGTTGCGGCCTCGGCCGGCTCGGTGATCCCGATCTGGTTGCGGGCAGCGTTGTCGGGTGACACCTTGAAACTGACGGATTCGCGTATGAACCGCTTGATGTTCAGCGCCGAGGAAGCCAGTGCCCTGGTGCGCACTGCGGCCGACCACGCGGCCGCCGTCGACGTGCCCTTCGTGCTTGTTCGCAAGATGAAATCGGTCAACATGCTGCAATTGGCCAACGCCATTTCCGCGGATTTCGGTGACGGCCGCGCGCCGGAGACGGTGGGCCTGCGTCCGGGCGAGCGCCTGAACGAAACGCTGGTCAGCGACGCCGAACTGGAATTCGCCTACGAGGCCGAGGACGGCGAGCACATCATGCTGCACAGCGACGCGCTCGGCAGCCAACGGCTCAAGCGCGAACTCTCGTCTCTGACGGCCGAGTACATGAGCGAGGACGAAATCCGCATGTTGTACCTCGCGTACGCCGAGTCGCTCAAAGCCAGGGACATCGTGTCCGTGCGGCGCGGTACCGGCTGACCATGGCACTCGCGGTTTTCCTGCTCTGCGCAGGCTTTGTGGTCTACGCCTACGCGCTGTTCCCGCTGTGGCTGCACTGGCGCGCACGGCACGTGCCGCCGTTGGTGGCGCCGGCACCCGAGCGCTGGCCGACGGTCAGCATCGTCATAGCGGCGCACAACGAAGCGAGGAACCTGCCCGGCAAATGCCGCTCGCTCGACGCGCTCGACTACCCGCCCGAGCTGGTGCAGTGGGTGATCGTGTCGGACGGCTCGACCGACAACTCCGAAGCTGCGGTGGCGCCGTGGTTCGACGGCCGAGACGACCGCATCTTCCACCAGTACGAGACGCCGAAAGGCAAATGCGGTGCGCTCAACGAGGGGGTGGCACGGGCCACCGGCGAGATCATTCTGTTCATGGATGCGCGCCAGCCGGTGTCCGAGAACGCGGCGCGCGTGCTCGTGCCCTTTCTCTGTGACCCGCAGTTCGGTGCGGCGACCGGCGAGCTGATCCTCTCGGACGACACCAGCCTGGAGGCCGCCAACTTCGGCCTCTACTGGCGCTATGAGAAGTGGATACGCGACAACGAGAGCAAACTCTTCTCGACCACCGGCGTGACCGGTGCGCTCTACGCCATTCGCCGGGCCGACTTCACACCGAACCCGGTCGGCACCTTGCTCGATGATTTCGATACCCCGATCGGCTTGTTGAAACAGGGCAAGCGCACGGTGTTCGTGCCCGGTGCCTACGCCTTCGATGCCGCGTCCGATGACATCCACCAGGAGTTTCGGCGCAAGGTGCGCAACCTCGGCGGCAACTGGCAGTCGTTCATGCGCCACAACTGGTTGTTCAGCCCCCGGAAGAACCCCGTGTGGTTGCAGTTCGTATCGCACAAGCTCGCACGCCTGATCGTGCCGTGGGCCCTGATCGGGGCGCTGCTGGCGGCGGCGGTCGGGTCGGGGTGGTTTCTGGACCTGGCGTTCTGGGTCCAGATGGCGTTCTATGCGCTGGCGGCCTGCAGTTACCTCGACCTCGGCTTTGCCCGGTCCGGGGTATTCAACATCGCGAAGGTCTTCGTGCAACTGAACGCCGCGGCGTTCGTCGCAACGCTGCGGTATTTCGGCAGCGCCAAGGCCATCAGCTGGCGCTGATGACGCGCCGCCACGCGCTGCGGCGCACCGGCACGGCACCCCGGTGACGCACCGCCACTGCCCGACGGCTTGCAGCTTGGACAGGAAGCCGGCGGCTGTGGGAGCGCTTGTGACCGCGTGGTAGCATGAATGCATCAAACGTTTGAGCGAGAAGGGTCACGTGAAAAGGCTGTGCTTTGGTCTGTTGCTGGGATTTGTGGTCGGGATGTGGTTCGGAATCAACATCGGGAAAGACCGCACCTTCTACAGCAACCCGCTCGAGGACAACACCCTGTCGCCCGGCGGTGAGGTGTCGACCAACTGAGTGTCGGCGCGGCCCGACGTCAGCCGCCCTGGCTGACCCTGAAGGTCATGAAGTGCACGCTGGCGGCGCCGAAGAAGGCGGCAAACGCGCCGTCGAACCACCGCTGACTGCGTCGGTACCGGGCCGCGACGGCGCGGTGCGAAAACGCCACGGCGTAGCCGAAGAACACACCGGCCGAGGCGACGATGAAGCAGGCGAACTGAAACCAGATGGCGCCGGTGTCGCTGCCCGGTGGCAGAACCACCGCAAACACGCTGCCCCAACCGAAAATGGCCTTGGGGTTGGTCAGGTGCAGTAGCAAGCCGCGCCGGTAGAGTTGGCGAAGTGGTACGGACACGTCCGACCGCACGGTGGTCGTCGGCCGCCACGCACGGCGTGCAGCGCGGACCGCCAGCCAGAGCAGGTAGGTCGCGCCCGCCCAGCGGACCGCTTCGAACAACCACACCTGACTCACCATGATGGCCGAGAGGCCAAGCGCGGCGGCGATGCCCCACGCGGCCGAACCGGTGGTGATGCCCGCAGCCAGCGCCACCGCGGCGGCACGACCGTGGGCCATCGCTGTCGCCGAGAGCGCGAGCGTGGCCGGTCCCGGGCTGGCCGCACCCAGACTCCAGCCGATCAGGACGGCGACGAAGCCGATGTCCATCAGCCCACCAGGTGATCGAGAATGTCGGCGGGGTGCGCCACGACGGCGTCGGGTTGCCAGTCGCTGAGTCGGGTGTCGGCGGGGAAGTAGCCCCACTCGACCGCCAGGGTGCGCATGCCGGCGGCGCGGCCGGCGACGATGTCACGCTCGGCGTCGCCGACATAGATGCAGGCGGCCGAGTCGACATCGGATTCGGCCGCTGCGTGCCAGATCGGATCGGGGTCGGGTTTGCGTTTTGGCAGTGTGTCGCTGCTGACCACACTGCTGAAGCGATGGCGCAAGCCGAGTTGCTGTAGCAGCGGTTCGGTGAACGCACCGGGCTTGTTGGTCACGATACCGACGGCGAGGCCGCGCGCATCCAGGGCGTCGAGCAACGCCGCAACACCCGGGAACAACACCGACGCGTCCGCCAGGCACTCGCGGTAGTGGCTGAGGAATTCCGCGACGCGCTCGGCCTGCTCCGCGTCGTCACGCGGCGCGCCGAAGCCGAGGCGGGTCAGGGCGCGTGACCCGTCCGAGACCAGATGGCGGTAGGCCTATGCCGCGATCGGCGCGCGACCGTGGGCCGCCAGCATGCGGTTGAGTGCGCCACCCATGTCCGGGGCCGTGTCGATCAGGGTGCCATCGAGGTCGAAAAACACCCCTTGGGTGCGCGGCGTGCCAGGCATCACGGTGCGCGGCGCGCGTGGGCGAGGTAATTGACGTCGATGTTGCGGCCCAGGTGGTAGCGTCGGGTCAGCGGGTTGTAGCTCATGCCGACAAGCTCCGACAAGCCAAGTCCGGCCTCTCGACACTGGCGGGCGAGTTCGGCTGGGGTGATGAACTTCGCGTGGTCGTGCGTGCCGGCCGGCACCAGGCGCAACACGCGCTCGGCGGCGAGGATGCCGAACAGATAGGATTTGGGGTTGCGGTTGAAGGTCGAGAGGAAGACATGCCCGCCCGGCGCGACCAGGCTGCCAAGGGCGCGCACCACGGCCGTGGGGTCCGGGACATGCTCGAGCATCTCGAGGCAACTGACCGCGTCGTATTGGCCGTGTGCCTCGTCGGCGTGCTGCTCGGCAGACACTGTGCGGTAGTCGATCTGCAGCCCGGAGTCCGCGGCGTGCTGGCGCGCGACCTCGAGCGCCTGGCTCGCCAGGTCGATGCCGGTGACCTCGGCGCCCGCGCGTGCCAGCGCTTCACTGAAGATGCCGCCACCGCAGCCGACGTCGAGCACCCGTTTGCCGCGCAGTGGACAGCGGTCGATCACGAACTGCAGGCGGAGCGGGTTGATGTCGTGCAGCGGTTTGAATTCGCCGTCGCGTGCCCACCAGTCGGTGGGCGCGTCGAATTTGGCGAGTTCGTCGGGGTCGGCGTTGGCGTGCATCACAGGGACCGGAAGCGCGGGTGTCGGGTGGACGGAGTGTGGCCTGCACGGCAGGGCAGGGCAAGCACTGTCCGAACCGCGCACGGCCGCACTGCAGTACACTGTGCGGTCACCCTACAGCCCGAGACACGGACAGCGAGAGCCCACATGGTCAAGGTGTTGATTCCGTCGGGCGCGCTCGGCATCGGCTGCGATCCGGCCGCGTTGGCGGCGGGCGTGGCGGCCGGGCCCGACATCATCGCGATCGACGGCGGTTCGACTGACAGTGGGCCGCACTACCTCGGCACCGGCACGAGCAAGTACGCGCGCTCCACGATCAAGGCCGAGTGGTCGGCGCTGATGGCGGCCCGCTCCGAGGCCGGCGTGCCGCTCGTCATCGGCACCGCCGGCACGTCTGGTGCCGACAGCGCGGTCGACTGGCTGGTCGACATCACGCGTGAGATTGCCGCGGAGCGGGGAACGCACGAGCGGGTCGCGGTGCTCAAGTGCGGGCAGGCCCCGAGAGACATCGCCGCCGCGATGCGTGACGGGCGTGTGACCGCGCTGCCCGGCGCGCCTGCGGTGACGCCCGAGACCGTTGAAAACTGCACGAACGTGGTGGCGCTGGCCGGTGCGGAAGCGGTGCAGGCGGCGATCGCAACCGGGGCCGACATCGTCATCGCAGGCCGCACGACCGACACGGCGCTGATCGCCGCGTTGCCGCTGGCGCGTGGCTGCCACGCCGGTGGTGCGTGGCACGGCGCGAAGATCGGCGAGTGCGGTGCGCTGGCGACCACCCACCCGGACACCGGCACGGTGATGATCCACTTCGACGACAGCGGCTTCACGCTCACGCCGATGGCCGCCGAGGCCGCAGCCACGCCGCACACGGTCTCGGCTCACATGCTCTACGAGAACAGCAACCCGCTCAGATTGTACGAACCGGGTGGCTACCTGGACGTGAGCCAGGCGCGGTATTCGACCGTCGATGCGCGCAGTGTGCGGGTCGAGGGCAGCGTGTGGGTGCCGACCGCGCCCTACACGGTGAAACTCGAAGGCGCCCGCGTGGCGGGCTTCCAGACCGCGTCGCTGGTGCTGGTGCGGGACGCGCGCTACGTGCAGCAGATCGACGACTGGACGGCGCGCATCGAGCGCACCGTGCAAGCGCGTTTGGCGGCGCGTGGCCTCACTGGTGTGGAGCTGCAACTGCGCGTCATCGGGCGTGACGCGACCCTCGGTGCGCTCGAGACCCGTCGCAGCGACGTGCACGAAATCGGCGTGCTGGCGATTGTCACGGCAGCTGATCAGGCGACCGCCACCGATGTCGCCAAGGCGGTGAACCCGCTGCTGTTGCACTGCCCGTTGACGGACGACGAGCCGATGCCCACCTTTGCCTTTCCCTTCTCGCCGCCCGAAATGGCGCGCGGTGCGGTCCACGAATTCTGTCTGCACCACGTGCTCGCGCTCGCCGACCCCATGGCGGCCTTCGACCTTGAGGTGATCGCATTGTGACCATGCCACTTCGTGTCGCCGATGTGGCGGCGTCCGTGCGCAGCAAGAACGCTGGCCCGTTCTGGCTCACCATCGATGTGTTCTTCGCCAGCCAGGACGCGTTTGAACAGGTGCGGGACGGGCTTGACACCGAAGCCGTTGCCGCACGCTACGGCACGGTTGCCGACCGCGTCGAGCGCTACGTGCTCGATGACCTGCGGGTGATCAAGTTCAGCCTGCCGCGGCCGGCGGTTCAGGGCACGCTTGGCGATCGCGACATGCACGGCGCCGGTTTCGCCAGTCTGCTCGCCGAGATGCAATTACAGCACGTGCTGTGACCCCCTTGCCGTGCGGCAAGGGAGCAGCCAGACAGCGTCATGCACACCGGTGTCAGTCGGATCGGTGTCATCGCCGCGAAACCGTGCCGTCGCCACGACGTGTTCTTCGGCAGCTACGCAAAAAGGCGCCACTGGCAGACCGCGGTGTGGCGATGTCCTGACAGCACGTCAAGCGCATTCGCGCTAAGTGTTCGAGCACCCGTTTCCGCACCGTCGGACCCGGGCATGGCGCACAGGTCGCTGGATGTTCTAGTGCGAATGAAATGGCCTGTTCGGCTTTGAAGCAGAGGCCCTGTCCCACTGGGGTGGACTGACGCTCGTCGGCCCGCCTGACGCCGGCATCCGCAGTGCGAGTGCGTCGGCCGGCGCGCGGAACGGCCGAGACAGGCATTGCAATGTGGTGCCCCGCTTGCGAAATTGTAGCAACGCGTGTAACCCGGCAGGTGCTTCATGGCCGAACTCACTGAAACGGTTTCCTTGTCGCCGGCCAAGGCGGAGTTTTCGGACGCGCTGTCTCAGGCTGCCGTTCTTGTCTTCGACGACGAACCCGGGATTCGAAATTTTCTGGCCAAGGTGTTGACCGGGAATTGTGGCCGCGTCGACGTCACCGAAGACACGCGAAGTGCGTCGCGGCTGCTCGATGAAAACGCCTATGACGTGATTGTCCTGGACAACATCATGCCGGACAAGACCGGTCTGGACTGGCTCGTGGAGCAGCGGCAGATCGGTTTGTTCAGCGATGCCATTCTGATCACGGCGCACGCTGACCTCGACACCGCGATTCAAGCGATTCGGGCCGGCGCGAGCGATTTTCTGCTCAAACCGTTTCGCAGCAACCAGGTCCTCAACGCCATTTCGCACAGCCTGGAGCGGGCGCGTCTGAGGCGTCAGAACTCGGTGTTGCGGCACGAGCTTGAATCGGGCAGGGATATCCTCAAGAACCGGGATGCCCTGCTCGGCACCTCGGCGGAGATTCAACAGGTCCGGCAGTCCATCCAGCGGGCGGCCAAAACCGCTGCCAATGTGGTCATTCGGGGCGAAGTCGGCTCCGGAAAGCAAGTGGCCGCACGGATGCTGCACGCGTCGTCGGCGAGGTCTGCACACCCTTTTGTGTGGCTGCATTGCTACGGCATGGAGGAAGACGCCTTCAAGGAGCGGCTGTTCGGGCGTCTTGAAACCCAACTCGATGGCTCGGTGGTGCGTCAGGATGGGATCTTGCAGAGCGCGGCAGGCGGCACCTTGTACCTCGAAGACGTCGACATGCTGTCGCTGAATTGCCAACACGTGCTCGCCGAACTGCTGGTTACCGGGCGGTTCAGCCCGATGGGCGCAAGTCGCAGCGTGGAGCTCGATGTGCGTATCGTGAGTTCCGTCACGCGACGCCTGTCCGACATGACCAAAGACAATGTCTTTCGGCTCGAGCTCTTCTACTTGTTGACCGTGGTGGAGATCGTTCAGCCGCCGTTGCGTGAGAGGCACGAAGATGTGCTCGAACTGATCACCTATTTTGCCGAGGCGCTCGCGGCACGAATGGGCGTGGTGTTACCCGAGTTTACGGCGTTGGCGCGGCGGCGTTTTCTGTCACACGACTGGCCCGGCAATGTCATGGAGCTGCGCAACGCGGTCGAGCGCGCGCTGATCCGCGGCAGTTTCGAAGACGCCCTTGAACCGGCAGCCGGTGAACTCGAGACCGAGCGTCTCGCCGCCGTTGAACAGCGTCACATTCTCGCCATGCTGGAGGCGTGTGACGGCAATCGGGCGGAAGCAGCAAGGCGGCTCGGCGTGGCGCGCAAGACCATCGACCGTAAATGCAAGTCGTGGGGCTTGTAGCGCATGCGGTCTGTCCGCTGGCGACTTCTGCTGATCGCACTGCTGCCGCTCGTTGTGCTGCTGCCGCTGTTGTTCGGTGTCACCATGTTGCGCTGGATCAACCGGTTCGACGATTTGCTGATTGCCAAGGTTGCGAGCGATCTGCGCGTGGCGGAGCAGTACTTCGACAGCATCGAAGCCACGCAAGCTGCAGCGGTGACAGCGGTTGCCCGATCCGTCGGTTTCAGCCGGGCAGTCGAGCAGGGTGACGCTGCACTGGACGCCTTTCTGGGCGCGGAGCGTGCGAGGCTCGGTTTGGATTTCCTTGTCTGGGCCTCGCTGACTGACGGCAGCTTGCCGGAGCCGCTGCGTGCGGTGGCCAGCGTGTCGGCAAGCGACGGACCAGCGGGCCAGCTTGTGCTGCTCGATGCCGATGACATTGCGACGGTGTCCGAGGCGTTGCTACCACAGGCGCGGATCGTCTTGGTGCCGACCGAGGCCGCTCGAACAATCACGCGGGACGTCGAGACTCGGGGGATGTTCGCCCTGGCGGCTCAGACAGCGAGTGATGGGCAGAGGGCGCTGATTGGTGGACGGTTGTTGAACCGCAACCTCGACTTCATCGACACCATGAACGCGCTGGTCTACCGTGACGCGACAGGTGAGATATCGCGCATCGGCACCACGACACTGTTCCTGGACGATGTGCGAATTTCGACCAATGTACGCTTGTTCGAAGGGTCCAGGGCGCTCGGCACACGGGTGTCCGAGGTCGTCTGGCAAAAGGTCATGGTGACCGGCGAGACGTGGCTCGATCGCGCTTTCGTGGTCAACAACTGGTACATCTCGGGATACCTGCCGTTGACCAATGTCTCGGGCCAGCGCATCGGCATGTTGTATACCGGCTTTCTCGAGACCCCCTTCACTGCGCAGCGCGATGCCACGGTGTTGACGCTGATCGCCGCATTCGTGGCGGTCGTCGGGCTGTCCGTGCCGCTGTTTCTCTGGCTCGCGCGAGGTGTATTCGCCCCGTTGGAACAGATGACGGCGACCATGGCGCGGGCCGAATCGGGCGATCTGAATGCCAGGATCGGCACCGTGTCGGAGAAGAACGAGATCGGTGCGGTCGCGCGTCACCTCGACCGCTTGCTCGATCAGGTCGAGGAGCGCGATGCAGCGTTGCGAGGCTACGCCGACAACCTGAATGTGCTCGTGGAGCAGCGGACGGAAGAACTCAAGGAGGCCAACAGCAAGTTGGAATCCACCTTTGCACAGTTGGTGATGTCGGAAAAGCTGGCCTCGATCGGTGAGATCACTGCAGGGGTCGCGCACGAAATCAACAACCCGGTCGCAGTGATACAGGGGAACCTCGAAGTGATCCGCATGGGCTTGAGCCAGTCTCAGTTGCAGGAACTGCAGACCGAACTGGACCTCGTCGATGCCCAAACCCACCGAATCAACATCATTGTCGGCAAGCTGCTCAATTTCACCCGCCCCGACGAGATGTCGGATCTGACAACCTTGGTCGATGCGTCGCAAGCCGTGGATGACGCGCTAATCCTGGTGGCCCCGGACCTGCGCAAGCACGCGATCGAAACCGAGGTGAGCCACGTGGCCAGCCCGCGTTTCAGAATCGTGGAGACCGAAGTTCAGCAGGTTATCGTCAACCTTGCCATCAACGCGGCCCAAGCCATGGGTACCGGGGGAAAGCTGTCCATCCGAACCGGACCAGCCGAACGTGACGGTGTACCCGGCACGGAGATTTGCGTCGAAGACAACGGTCCCGGTATTCCGGCCCACCTGATTGATCACGTTTTCGATCCGTTCATGACCAGCAAGCTCGGCAAGGGTACAGGTCTTGGCTTGTCTATCAGTCAGGCACTCGTCACGCGCGTGGGCGGGTTGATCAGTATCGACTCGCAGGCGGGCAGCGGTGCGGCGTTCAAGGTGTGGTTCCCCGGCGAGGACAACTCGTCCCAGTGAGCTGCACCGGAGGCTGCAAAAGTGGACATTTTGTCCGTCCGGCATCCTGAACTGCCACGCACTGTGGGACTTTGTGACCTTTACAAGCCTGTCTCAAATTTTATAAGCCATTGATATAAAAGAAATTATCTGTTGACAAGGCCGGTGCCAAGGCATTTAGATGCACGGGGCTAGTACAAGGCTGCGCACACCGGTTACCTCGGATGCGTGCGCTCTAGTCAGTGGGGCCTTGTTCGGCAGCAAGCGGGTGAATCGCGGCACACCTTCGACACGCGCAGTGCACGGCAGACGCAGGACAGGCTGACGGGTGCGATCCACGTTGCCGGGCGTGCACGGTGGACTCGGTTCTCGAGCCGACTCAGCTGTGGCGCCGTGCTCAGCGCTTCATCCGCGAACGAACCGAGTGAATCAAGGGAGAAATACACTGTGAAATTGAAACGTATCAGGCGCGCTCTGGCGGCGGCGGTGACGGTGGTGGCCACGTTCGCAACCGTGGTACCTGTGGCATCAGTCGCGGCCGAAACGCAGTACTTCCCGGTGGCGAGCAGCCGGGTCGGACCGTACTCTGCCATGGGTACCGGTTACTACGGTGCTCAAATCGACTACATGAACTACGTCAACCTGAACGGTGGCGTGAACGGCGTCATGTTGGATTGGCAGGAGTGCGAGACGGAGTACAACGCCGTCAAGACTGTCGAGTGTTATCAGCGTCTTCTGGAGAAGGACGGACAACGTATCGTCGTGTTCGACACGCTTGGTACGCCGGGCGCGTACGCGGTCATCAATCGCATGGCTGACGACAACGTGGTGCTGGCGCAATACGGCTACGGTCGAACCGATGCCGCCGACGGCCGCGTGTGGCCTTGGGTGTTCAACGCCGCTTCGCACTATTGGTCGCAGATCGCCGTGAAAATGAAGTTCATGGCAGAACAGGAAGGCGGCATCGACAACATGAACGGCAAGAAGATCGTGCACCTGCACATCGACAGTGCCTACGGTCGTGAGCCCTTGCCTGCGATGCGCGCGATTGCCGAGGATTGGGGCGTGGAGTTGGTGGAGATCTCCATTCCCCCGCCCGGTCTTGAACAACAGTCGCAGTGGTTGCAGATCCGCAAGGAACGGCCGGACTGGGTCACGTTCTGGGGCGCAGGTTCCGGCATGAACTCGACCGCCATGACCAATGCGGCGCGAGTCGGCTTTCCGCGCAACCGCATGATCTACGTGACGTTTGGCGCAGCGGAGGAGGACATGTTTCCCGCAGGTGCCGCCGCTGAAGGCACCTACGCCATGGCCAACGCACTGCCCGGCGATCAGTTTCCTCTGGTGAAAGCGATCAAGGAGCAGGTCTATGACGCGGGCAATGGCAACCTGGCTGAGGAAAGCCGGATCGGGACCGTGTACTGGAACCGCGGACTGGGTGCGGCTGTGACCTACATCGAGGCACTGCGTCTCGCCCAGGAGATGCACGGCAAAGTGGGTAAAGCCGTGACCGGCGCAGAGTTTCGCGACGGTTACGAGAGCCTGGTCATGGACGATGCCCGCCTTGAGGAAATCGGCATCAAGGGCATGATCGCACCGTTCTCGATCTCCTGTGAGAACCACGAAGGGGCGGGCAAGTTCGCCATGATGCAATGGGACGGTGACAAGTTCGAGCAAGTGACCGACTGGGAAGCACCGCTCGACCCGGCCTACATTCGCGGTCTCGTTGAAGCGTCGGCGGCGAAATTCGCGGGTGAGAACGGCATCACGCCGAAGGAGTGCTGAGCGCACTGTCGGCGTTCGGCGCCACCTGAGCAAGTCGGCACCCGACGAATGCGTCGGGTGCCGATTTCCTGCGAGAACATGGACACGGCAACCACCCCATGAATGACACCGACAACATCCTCGAGATCGACAAGATCGAGGTCATCTACGACAACGTCATTGCCGCCTTGCACGACGTCTCGCTGAGCGTGCCACGCGGTACGATCGTCGCCCTTTTGGGCGGCAATGGCGCGGGCAAGAGCACGACGCTCAAGGCGATTTCCACGATGCTGGCCGGTGAGCGCGGCAAGGTAACCAAAGGCGCAATCACCTACGACGGCGAGGCTGTCACCAACCAGGACCCGGCCGATATGGTCGGTCGGGGATTGGTACAGGTGCTCGAAGGAAGACGTTGCTTCGGCCACCTGACCGTCGAGGAGAACATCATCGCTGGCGCGTACTCCCGCAAATTGAGCAAGGCGGATATCCGCGATGAACTCGACAAGATCTACACCTACTTCAAGCGCCTGAAAGACCGGCGAAAGAGCCAGGCGGGCTTCACCTCGGGCGGTGAGCAGCAGATGGTTGCTGTCGCACGCGCCATGATGGCCAAACCCAAGATGTTGTTGCTCGATGAACCGTCGATGGGGTTGGCTCCGCAATTGGTCGCGGAGATTTTCAACATCGTCAACGAGCTCAACCAAAAAGAAGGGGTCAGCATATTGCTGGCCGAGCAAAATACCAATGTGGCACTTCGAAACGCCGACTACGGCTACATCATCGAAACCGGCCATGTGATGTTGCACGGTACCGCCGACAGTTTGTTGAATGACGAGAAGGTCAAGGAGCTTTATCTCGGTATTTCCAAGGAGGGACGAAAGAACTTTCGCGATGTGCTGCGTGAAGAGAGCGAGCAGCACGCCGGCATAAACAACTGAGGCGGACTGAGGGAAAACAGACCATGCTGGACACGAGATCATTCCCGATCGGCGCCCCGATTCTGGAAGTCGACAACGTTTCACTGAGTTTTGGTGGTGTCAAGGCGATTACAGACACCTCATTCAAGGTGCTTCAACACGAGATCAAGGCGATCATCGGGCCCAACGGTGCCGGCAAATCATCGCTCTTGAACTGCATCAACGGCATCTACAAGCCACAAGACGGCAGTATCTCCTTCAAGGGCGAACGGCTGGTCAGGATCAACCCGAACGCCATCGCCGAGAAAGGCATTTCACGAACGTTTCAGAACCTGGCGTTGTTCAAACGCATGTCGGTGCTCGACAACATCCTTGTCGGCAGAAAACTCCACATGCATTCGCATTTTCTCGCTGTCGCCCTCCAGCTGCCCTCGGCGCGTGAGGAGGAGAGAGTCAACGTGGCGCGTTGCGAGGAAATCATCGAGTTTCTCGAGATCACGGACATTCGTGACACCCCAGTCGGCAAATTGCCTTACGGCTTGCAAAAGAAAGTGGAGCTTGGGCGCGCATTGGCAACAGAAGCACAGGTCCTGCTGCTCGACGAGCCGATGGCGGGTATGAACGTCGAAGAGAAACGCGAGATGTGTCGCTTCATTCTCAAGGTCAATGACGAGTTGGGGACAACGATCGTGTTGATCGAACACGACATGGGCGTCGTCATGGACATATCCGACAATGTCGTCGTGCTCGACTACGGCAAGATCATCGGCGACGGTCCGCCGGACGAAATTCGGAACAACCAGGATGTGATCGACGCCTATCTGGGGGTGGCGCATGACTGACTTTCTGTTTTTCATCGAGGTCGTTGTAGCCGGTCTGCTGGCCGGAACGATGTACTCGCTCGTGGCCTTGGGTTTCGTGCTGATCTACAAGGCGTCTTCAACGTTCAACTTTGCGCAAGGCGCCATGGTGTTCTTCGCGGTGCTGTCTTTTGTCGGGTTCATGGAGCTGGGACTGCCGTTTGTGGTGGCCTTCTTCGTGACCATCGCGCTGATGGCGTTGGTCGGCTTGGCGACAGAGCGCTTCGTGTTGAAGCCATTGCGCAACGAGAGCGAGGACACCTTGCTGATGGCCACCATCGGGCTCGGCTTCGTTCTTGAGGGCCTTGCGCAGGCCGCCTGGGGTGTCGAAGTGCGGCGGCTGGATCTCGGCATTGGCGATTTTCCCATCCAGTGGATCATTGACACGACAGGACTGTTCATATCGGCGCTCGATCTCACTGCCGGCCTGGTTGCCGCGGTGTTGATCATCGCCCTCGCTCTGCTGTTCAAGTACACCAAGATGGGGCTCGGCTTACGTGCGGTTGCTGACGACCCGGGGGCCGCCAGTTCCATTGGTATCCCGCTGAGCAGCATCATGCTGCTGGTGTGGACGTCAGCGGGCATTGTCGCGCTGGTCGCCGGCATGATGTGGGGCGCGCGCGCAGGGGTTCAGTTCGCACTGGTCGATCTCGCGCTCAAGGCACTGCCCGTGCTGATCATCGGCGGCTTCTCGTCGATTCCCGGCGCGATCGTTGGCGGCCTCATCATTGGCGCGACCGAGAAGGTGCTCGAGGTCTACATCGGCCCGTACTTCGGTGGTGCGATAGAAGGCTGGGCGCCTTTTGTTCTCGCGATCTTCTTTCTGCTGTGGCGGCCCGAGGGACTGTTCGGCGAGAAGATCATCAGGCGCGTATAAGGAGAGTTGGACATGCGAGCTTCACCCGTTTTCATGAGCTACACGCGGGGCGATCTGTCAAACCTCGTGGTGTTGATGGTCCTGGGCTTTGCGGTCATACCGATGATCGTGCAGACCTACTACTGGTATTCGTCCATTCTGATTCCCTGGTTGTGCCTGTCGCTGGCCGCCATTGGACAGCAGATCGTCATGGGGTACGCGGGACAACTCGCCCTCGGTGCGGCGGGCTTCATGGCAGCTGGAGCGTTTGCGCTGTTCAACCTCGAGCTGCGGTTGCCGTTTCTCGGTTTTCCGATCAACCTGATGCTGTCGGGTCTGGTGGCGGCGGCGTTCGGCATCCTGTTCGGACTGCCGTCGCTGCGAGTGCGTGGCATCTACCTGATGGTGGCGACCCTGGCATCGCAGTTCTTCATCATCTGGATGATCGACAAGTTCGGTTGGTTCAAGAACTACGACACGTCCGGCATCATCACCGCGCAGGATATCGTGATCCTCGGCACGGAATTCACTTCTCCGCTCGAGATGTACCTGGTGGTCCTGGTCGTGGTGACGATCATGACATTCCTCGCAGTCAACATGACACGCGGCAGCACGGGTCGAAACTGGATGGCCGTTCGCGACATGGACATTGCTGCCGAGAGCATGGGGATCTCGCTGTTGAAGACGAAGTTGCAGGCCTTTGCGATCTCGGCGTTCTTCTGCGGCGTGGCCGGTGCGCTTTTCGCGTTCACCTATCTGAAGTCGATGGAGCCCGTGGCCTTCGACATCAAGCTCAGTTTCCGCATTCTGTTCATGGTGATCCTGGGTGGCCTGGGCACGATCAACGGGGCGTTTATCGGCGCGGCTTTCATTCTGCTGTTTCCGGTGGTTCTCAATACCCTGGGCAACGATATCTTCCACGGGATGATCGATGCCACCATCATCTCGTCGATCGAGCTTGTGGTATTCGGACTGCTGATCATTGTGTTCATGATCTACGAGCCGCTCGGCATGGCCAAGCTGTGGTCCAATCTCAAAGCCCGTTTCACCGCGCGACGGTCATCCGGGCACGGTGTTGCAAGGCCGCAAAAAAGCAGTTGAGGATCAGTGATGGACCGACGTATGAAACTGGTTTTGGCGTTGATTGCCGGCATTGTCATCGGGCTGTTTTTCGACAACGACTTCAGTGCGTTCCTCAGCGTCGAGTAGACCTGGCGAACAGGTACGGCTCGAGGTGGGGAGCCCGGGCACCTTGTGTGTGCCAGGGTCCCACGTCGACCATCAGGGGAGGGAGCTACGCGGTCGTCCCTGTGACGGACCACGTGAGACGTCGCAGAGGTGACGGACCACGGGTGATGGATTACATGTGACGGACCACGTGGTCCGTCACACGGGCGACTTCACGGTTACCGCCGCTTCTCACGCGGCACAGGGAGGCGCGGGTGCCTGTCAAGGCCCCGCTTCGCACCAAGTGCGGTTATCCGCGGGCGAGTCGTCGGTCAGCGCCCGACCGCTGCCAGAGACACGTCGGGCGCCTTCTCGACCCGCACCGCCGAGAACTTGAACTCCGGAATCTTGCCAAACGGGTCGAGTGCCGGATTGGTGAGAATATTGGCTGCCGCTTCGACGTAGGCGAAGGGCAGGAACACGTTGCCCTCCGCCACAGCGCGGTCAGCGCGCACCATGACACTGACGCTGCCACGCCGTGTTGTCAGTTGCGCGTAGTCGCCGGGCTCAAGCCCCAATTCGCGCAGGCTGCGTGGGTGCATCGAGCAGTTTGCCTCGGGTTCCACAGAGTCGAGCACCTTCGACCGGCGCGTCATCGAGCCGGTGTGCCAATGCTCGAGCTGACGACCGGTGATCAGCACGAACGGGTATTCGGTGTCCGGCTTCTCGTCCGGTGGGATCACGTTGGCTGGCGTGAACTTCGCGCGTCCATCCGGACGCGGGAAGCCTTCGACGAACACGATCGACTGGCCGGGGTCTTCGGGGCTGAGCGAGGGGTAGGTGACGGCGGTTTTCTCCAACCGCTCCCACGTGATGTTGTCGAGCGAAGACATGTTGAGCTTCATCTCGGCGAACACCTCGGACGGGTGCGTGTAGTGCCAGTTCAAGCCCAGCCGCTTGGCCAGCTCCACTTCGATCCACCAGTCCTCTTTCGCGTCACCCGGAGGCGGTGTAACAGGCCGACCCATCTGAACCTGCCGGTTGGTGTTGGTCACGGTGCCGGATTTTTCATACCAGGCCGAGGACGGCAGGATGACATCAGCGAAATTGGCCGTTTCGGTCAGGAAGATGTCCTGTACGACCAGGTGTTCCAACTTGGCGAGGGCGTCGCGTGCGTGGTCTGCATCCGGGTCCGACATGGCCGGGTTCTCGCCGAGGATGTACATGCTGCGGATGTCGCCTGCGTGTATCGCATCCATGATCTCGACCACGGTGAGGCCCTTCTGGTTCGAGAAATCCCCGGACTGCCAGACGTCGGTGAAAGCCGAGCGCACGCCGTCGTCCATCACGCTCTGGTAGTCCGGCAGGAACATCGGAATCAGTCCGGCATCGGAGGCGCCCTGGACGTTGTTCTGTCCGCGTAGCGGGTGCAGTCCGGCGCCCGGCCGACCCACTTGTCCGCACATCAGTGCCAGCGAAATCAGGCAGCGTGAATTGTCGGTGCCGTGAATGTGCTGGGAGACGCCCATGCCCCAGAAGATCATCGCCGCGTTGGCACCGGCAAATGTGCGCGCGACGTCGCGCAGAACGTGTGCCTCGATGCCGCAGATCGGCGCCATCTTCTCGGGTGAGAATCCCTTGAGATGCGTCTTCATTGCATCCCAGTTTTCGGTCATGGCCTGAATGTACTGACGATCGTAGAGTTTCTCCTCGACGATCGTGTGCATGATCGCGTTGAGCATCGAGACGTCGGCGCCAGGCTTGAATTGCAGCATGTGGCTGGCAAACCGCTTGAGCCCGTGCCCGCGCGGATCCATGACGATGAGTTTGCCGCCGCGCTTTGTGAACTGTTTGAAGTAGGTCGCCGCGACGGGGTGGTTTTCGAGCGGGTTGCAGCCGATCGCGATCGCGACGTCGGCATTCTCGATTTCGTTGAACGTGGCCGACACGGCACCGGACCCGACGTTTTCCAGCAACGCCGCTACCGAAGACGCGTGGCACAGGCGGGTGCAGTGGTCCACGTTGTTGTGGCCAAAGCCCTGGCGGATGAGTTTCTGGAAGAGGTAGGCCTCTTCGTTCGAGCACTTTGCCGAGCCGAAGCCGGCGATGTAGGTGGGTTTCTGCGCGCGCAGCTTCGCCATGCCGCCGGCGGCGAAATCGAGCGCCTCGTCCCAGCTCGCTTCACGAAAGTGCGTCTGCCAGTTGGCCGGGTCGACGTTCAACCCCTTGGCCGGCGCGTCGGTGCGGCGGATCAGCGGCTTGGTCAGGCGGTGCGGGTGGTGGATGTAGTCGAAGCCGAAGCGTCCCTTCACGCACAGGCGGTTTTCGTTGGCGGGGCCATCGATGCCCTCGACGTACTTGATCTTGTCGTCCTTGACCTTGAAGCTGATCTGGCAACCGACCCCGCAGTAGGGGCACACGCTCTTCACTTCGCGGTCGAAATCCTTGCTGTCGCCGGCCTGCTGCGCGTCCAACACTGTGGCGGGCATCAGGGCACCGGTCGGACAGGCTTGAACGCACTCGCCACACGCCACACACGAGGATGCACCCATCGGGTCGTCCTGATCGAAGACGACTTTCGATGTGGCTCCGCGGCCCGCCATGCCGATAACGTCGTTGACCTGAACGTCGCGGCAGGCGCGCACGCAGAGGTTGCAGTTGATGCAGGCGTCGAGGTTGACGCGCATGGCGACGTGGCTGGCATCGAGGAGGGGGACGTGCTCCGGTTGTTTCGACGGGAACCGACTCTCGCTGACGCCGTTGAGGGCAGCCATATCCCAAAAATGCGACGAGGCGTCGTGCTTGATCTCGGGTTGGTCTGCGACCAACAGCTCGAGCACCATTTCACGCGACTTTCTGGCGCGTTCAGATTCGGTTCGGACCACCATGCCTTCAGAAACCGTGCGGATGCACGACGCGACCAGGGTGCGTTCGCCCTCGACCTCTACCATGCACGCGCGGCAGTTGCCGTCGGGTGTGTAGCCCTTGGCGGGCTTGTGGCACAGGTGGGGGATTTTCTGACCGCGAGATCGAGCGGCTTCCCAGAGCGTGGTGCCCTGCGGCACGCTGACTTCTTCGCCGTCCAGCGTGATCGTGATCAAGTTGACCTGCGCATTCTGGAGCATGTCAGATCTCCTCCCCGAAGTGTTTCATCATCGAGCGGATGGGGTTCGACGCCGCTTGCCCCAAGCCGCAGATCGACGCGTCGCCCATGACCTGACACAGGTCGGTGAGCAGGTCCTGATCCCAGCTCGGTGCCTGCATCAGTTTAACGGCTTTCTCGCAGCCTGCCCGGCACGGCGTGCACTGTCCACAGCTCTCTTTCTCGAAGAATCGCAGCATGTTGAGCGCCGCAACCTTTGCGCTGTCCTGATCGGACAGGACCACCACCGCTGCCGAGCCGATAAACGTGCCCAGCGGTTGCAACGTGTCGAAATCGAGTGGGACGTCATCGATGGAAGCCGGCAGAAGACCCGAGGAGGGGCCGCCGGGTTGGTACGCCTTGAACGCGTGCCCGTCCAGCATGCCGCCGCAGGCGTCGATGATGTCGAGAATGGTCGACCCGGCGGGCAGAAGGTGCACGCCCGGGCGCTTCACGCGTCCGGAAACCGAATAGCTGCGCAAGCCCTTGCGGCCGTTTTTCTCGGTGCTGGACAGCACTTCGGGCCCCTCGCGGCAGACCCGCGCAACCCAGAGCAGCGTCTCGATGTTGTGCACCAGGGTCGGGCGTCCGAAGATGCCGACCTGCGCAACGAACGGCGGTCGGTGTCGCGGCAGGCCGCGTTTGCCTTCGATGCTCTCGATCATGGCACTCTCTTCGCCGCAGATGTACGCACCCGCGCCACGCCGCAGGTCGATGTATCCGGGTGCGACGATGCCGGCGTCCTCCAGCGCGTCGATTTCGCGCAACAAGATTTCGCGCACCACCGGGTATTCGTCGCGCAGGTAAATGAAGGCCTTGTCTGCCTCCACTGCCCAGGCGGCAATCAGCATGCCTTCAAGGAAGAGGTGCGGCGTGCGTTCGAGATAGTAGCGGTCCTTGAAGGTGCCAGGCTCGCCCTCATCCCCGTTCACCGCGAGGTAGCGCGGTCCCGGATTGGCCCTGACGAAACCCCACTTTTTGCCCGAGGGGAAACCCGCGCCGCCCAGTCCCCTGAGGCCGCTGTCGAGCACGGACGCCTGGACCGCCTCCCAATCGCCGTGGTCGCGCAGCGCTGCAAGCTGCGTGTAACCGCCGCTCGCGCAGTACGCCTCGAACGCCTCGTATTCGGGCACGTGCGGGTGGGTCTCGCCGGCCTCGATCGCTGCCGAGACTTTCTCGGGCGTGGCGTGGTCGATGTGGTTGTGGCCGAGCTCGAGTACGGGTGCGGTGTCGCAGCGCCCCATGCACGGCGCACGCAGCACCCGGATCTCGGCCGGGTCGAGGTTGTCTGCGAGCGCTTTGGCGAGCTGGTCGGCACCCGCCATCTCGCAGGAGAGCGAGTCGCAGACACGGATCGTCAGCGCCGGGGGCGGTGTGTCGTCCTCGCGCACCACGTCGAAGTGGGCGTAAAAGGTCGCGACCTCGTAGACCTCGGTCTGCGCGAGCCGCAGCTCACCGGCCAACGCAGCAATATGGTCAGCCGACAAATGCCCATAGGCGTCCTGGATCAGGTGCAGGAATTCGATCAACAGGTCGCGGTTTCGGGGGCGATCCGCCAGCAGCTCGGAGACCTCCTGCAAGGCCCGATCGCTGCTCTGGCGGCCTTTGGGCTGCTTGCGGGACTTGCCGGTGCCCTTTTTCTTCCAGATGCCGCCCTGGACGGGGTTGACCGCCATGTTGTCACCCGTGAGGTGCAGATGTGTCCCCGTATTTTACATCAGATAAATTGACTCTCAATCAGTTGAAATTGATGTAATCATCATTTTTCCTTATTGAATTTCCCCGCAACAGGCGCGCAGCGCGTCGACCGCTGGGGCGCCCAGCTCCCGTGCCCGGGTCATGAGGCAGACCGCCATGTCCAGCTCGGGTGCCACCAGCGCGCGCGCCGTGAGGCTGGTCATGCGCGCAAAGGTGCCGCCGAGGTGCTCTGGAACGATGGTCGCGTGCGCGCCCTCCCTTGCCAGTGCAACCGACGCAAAGAAGCCACTCGACTCGACCGTCACTTTCGGGCTCAATCCCTGATCGCGAAACACCTTGTCGATGATTTGCCGGTTCTGCATGCCGGGCGCCAGCAGGCAGAGCGGAATGGTCGCGGCCTCGGCCCACGTGACCGTGTCACTGGTGGCCTTGAGCAGGTCTTCGTGCGCGAGCAGGAGGTAGCGCTCCTGGTAGAGCGGGTCGATGCAGTGCAGCGTGTTGCTGAGCGCGTCACTGTAGATGAAGCCGGCGTCGAACTGGCCTGTGTCCACGCCGTGCTGTACACCCAACGCGGTCGCAGTGTGCAGTGTGACGGCGAGGTTGGGGTGTCGGGACTGAAGCGCCTTGATCGCTTTGACGGCGTACACCACGGCCGTGGGTATGGCTCCGATGGCGAGTGAACCGGCGATGTCGCCTTGCGCGGAGCGGATATCCTGCTCGATCGACTTGAGGTCATCCATGATCTTGTAGGCGCGTCGCAGCAGGGCTTCACCCTCGGCCGTGAAGCCCTGGAACCGGTTGCCGCGCTTCACCAGTGCGACACTGAGATTGTCCTCGATCTTTCGCAGCCGCATTGAAAAGGCCGGCTGGGACACCCCACAGTCCTCCGCTGCACGGGCGAAGTGCTTGCGCCGTGCAAGGGCGGTGAGAAACTCCAGGTCTCTGAGGTTGAGCATGTCCGGGTCCATGTCCGTGGGAGTGGCAGCATGCGGGTGCAGTCGACGCCGTGCAGGCCGATCTGCTGAGGTGCGGCGGGTCAAACCCGGGGTGCGCTCCAGCAGTCTCAGCGGTGTTGGCGGTGGGTGCTCGGGCACCGCGCACGCGCAGGGACGCCGCGACAGGATGCCTCATGGCAGGCTGCTGGTCGACGGCCGAACGGGCACGCCACCTGCCAACAGCGTGTCCCGCAGCGCGTGGTGTGGCACGGCACGGAACTGACGGAGGCTCCTGGCCTCGGCACGTCCGACACACGGCGCTGCGTGCGGGCACCCGATCCAGTGAGCGCGGCCCGCGCACCGGTTGTCGATGGTGTGATGGGGATGGCCCTCGCGGTGGTGCGGCCAGCGCGGTCGGCTTGCGCCCGATCCGACCCCGCCAACGGGTCGTGAACCGGGTTTCAACCAATGGCCACTTGGCGGTGCAGATGCGTGCGGACGGCAATTCCTGTCTCCACGAGAAACCCTTGAAAACGTGGTAGAATTAGCGGTTTGACGTCGCGTGCTGACGAGCCGCCCTAGCGGCGCGTCGACACGCCCCGCGGGCCGTACGGTCGCGCGCTGCCCTGACCCTGGAAAACAGCATCAGATGGTTGATTTTGCGAAGGAAGTTGTCCCGGTAAATCTCGAGGACGAGATGCGCACGTCCTACCTCGACTACGCCATGAGCGTGATCGTGGGGCGCGCGTTGCCCGACGTGCGCGACGGGCTCAAGCCGGTGCACCGGCGGGTGCTGTACTCGATGCACGAGCAGGGCAACGATTACAACAAGCCCTACCGCAAGTCGGCCCGCGTCGTCGGTGATGTCATGGGTAAGTACCACCCGCACGGCGACTCGGCAATCTACGACACCATGGTGCGCATGGCCCAGCCCTTTGCGATGCGGGCGCTGCTGATCGACGGGCAGGGCAATTTCGGCTCGGTCGACGGCGACAACCCGGCCGCGATGCGGTACACCGAAGTGCGCATGACGCGGATCGCGCACGAGATGCTGGCGGACATCGACAAGGAAACCGTCGACTTCGCGCCGAACTACGACGAGTCCGAGAGCGAGCCGACGGTGCTGCCGGCGCGGGTCCCGAACCTGCTGGTCAACGGCTCGGCCGGCATTGCCGTCGGCATGGCGACCAACATCCCACCGCACAACCTCGGCGAGGTGGTTGACGCCACCCTGGCAGTGCTGGACCGACCCGACATCGA
Organism: Pseudomonadota bacterium; assembly: GCA_039196715.1. Lineage (NCBI taxonomy): Bacteria > Pseudomonadati > Pseudomonadota > Pseudomonadota bacterium. Next base: position 6,787 of record JBCCUP010000034.1, on the reverse strand, counting down.
CGTCATCGAGCTCATGAAAGCGCACCTGCCGGGCCCGGATTTCCCGACCGCCGGCATCATCAACGGCGCCGCAGGCATCCGCCAGGCCTACCTGACAGGACGCGGCCGCATTTACATGCGCGGCACCACCGAGATCGAGGTCGACAAGAAGACCGGCCGCGAGTCGATCATCATCACCGAGTTGCCGTACCAGGTGAACAAGGCGCGGCTGATCGAGAAGATCGCCGAGCTGGTCAAGGAAAAGAAAATCGACGGCATCGCCTCGGACGGCTTGCGCGACGAGTCCGACAAGGACGGCATGCGGGTGGTGATCGACCTGCGTCGCGGCGAATCCGCTGACGTGATGATCAACAACCTCTACAAGCAGACGCAGCTCCAGTCGGTGTTCGGCATCAACATGGTGGCGCTCGAGGACGGCCAGCCGCGGCTGCTGAACCTCAAGCAGGTGCTCGAGGCCTTTGTCCGGCACCGCCGCGAGGTCGTGACCCGCCGCACCATCTACGAGCTGCGCAAGGCACGCGAGCGCGCCCACGTGCTCGAAGGGCTGACGGTCGCGCTTGAGAACATTGACGAGATCATCGAGTTGATCAAGGCTTCGGCCAATGCCGCCGAGGCGCGCGCGGCGCTGGTGGCACGTGCGTGGCGCCCGGGTGCCGTGGTTGGCATGCTCGAGCGCGCCGGTGCGGGTGCCTCCCGTCCGGATGGCCTGGGCGAGCAGTACGGGCTGATTGACGGTGCCTACCACCTGTCCGAGCCGCAGGCGCGCGCCATCCTCGACATGCAGTTGCACCGCCTGACCGGACTGGAGCAGGAAAAGATCGTCAGCGAGTACAGCGAGATCCTGGATCGGATCGCCGAGCTGATGCTGATTCTCACCAGCCCCGACCGCCTGCGCGAAGTCATCCGTGAAGAGCTCGAAGCGATCCGCGAGCAGTACGCCGATGCGCGTCGCACCGTGATCCAGACGAGCTACGAAGACCTCGGCGTCGAGGACCTGATCGACGAGGAAGACCTCGTGGTGACGCTCTCGCACGCGGGTTACGCGAAGTCGCAGCCGCTCTCCGACTACGCGACGCAACGCCGCGGCGGGCGTGGCAAATCCGCGACCCAGATGAAGGAAGAGGACTTCGTCGACAAACTGTTCGTGGCCAGCACCCACGACACGCTGCTGTGCTTCACCAGCCGCGGCAAAGTCTACTGGAAGAAGGTCTACGAGCTGCCGATGGCGAGCCGCGGTTCGCGTGGACGCCCGATCGTCAACCTGCTGCCGCTCGAAGCCGGCGAGCGGATCAACGCAGTGCTGGCGGTGCGCGAGTACAGCGAGGATCAGTACGTCTTCTTCTGCACGCGCAACGGTGTGGTCAAGAAGACCCGCCTCGATGCGTTCTCCCGGCCGCGCACCGCCGGGATCATCGCGATCGACCTGCGCCTGGACGACGAGCTCGTCGACGTCGCGCTGACCGACGGGCAGCGTGACGTGATGCTGATCGCCTCGGGCGGACGCGCGATGCGCTTCAACGAGAGCACGGTGCGCGAGATGGGCCGGACGGCCGCCGGGGTCCGCGGTATCCGCATCCCCGAGACGCAGCGCGTGGTCGCGCTGCTCGTGATGCAGGACGGCAAGACCGTGTTGACCGCAACCGACAACGGGTACGGCAAGCGCACGCCGGTCGAGGAGTACCCGGCCAAGGGCCGTGCGGGGCAGGGGGTCATCGACATCAAGACCTCCGAGCGCAACGGCGAAGTGATCGGGGCGCAGCTTGTCTCGGACGACGACGAAATCATGCTGATCTCGAACGGCGGCACCTTGGTGCGCACGTCGGTCGGCGAGGTCTCGACGCTTGGGCGCAACACCCAGGGCGTGCGGCTGATCCGCCTTGACGACGGCGACACCCTGGCCCAGGTTGAGCGCGTTGACGCGCTCGAGGACGACGCCGACGCCGACGCCGCGCTCGACGACGACAGCGACGCGGGCACTGAACCCGCGACTGACGCCAGCGGTGATGCGGCCGCTGGTGATGCTGACCAGGGTGACGCCGAGCCGCCCACCGACGCGAGCTGACCCGTGCGCCCGCACAATTTCAGCGCGGGCCCGGCCGGTTTGCCCGAGGCGGTGCTCGAGCGGGCACGCGCCGAGCTGCTCGACTTTCGCGGCAGCGGCGCGTCGGTCATGGAGCTCAGCCACCGTGGCCCGGTGTTCATGCAGCTGGTCGAGGAGATCGAGGCGCGCCTGCGCGCCCTGATGGCGGTGCCGGACGAGTACGCGGTGCTCTTCTTTCAGGGCGGTGCGACGCTGCAGTTCTCGACGCTGGTCTGGAATCTCATCGGCGATGCGGACGGGGGTGACTACGTGGTCACGGGCCTCTGGTCCGACAAGGCGCAGCGTGTCGCGTCGGCGCTCTGCGAAGCGCGCGTTGCCTGCTCGACCCAGCGACCGGACGGCGGCTTCGACCGCGTGCCGGCGCCCGCGGACATCGACATCGACCCGGACGCGGCCTGGCTGCACTACTGCCCGAACGAGACCGTGCACGGCATCGAGTTCCCCTACGTGCCGGACGCCGGCGCGGTGCCCTTGGTCGCCGACTACTCGTCGAGCATCCTGTCGCAACCGGTCGACGTGTCGCGCTTCGGGGTCCTCTACGCCGGTGCGCAGAAGAACCTCGGACCGGCCGGGATCACGTTGGTGATCGTGCGGCGTGACCTGATCCGGCCGCCCACGCCCGGGACCCCCGCGATACTGAGCTACGCGGGCCAAGCCGGGCGCGACTCGATGTTGAACACCCCGCCAACCTTTGCCTGGTATCTGCTGGGTCTGGTGTTGGAATGGGTGGAAGAGCAGGGCGGTGCCGAGGCGATGGCAACGCGCAGCCAACGCAAGGCCGACACCCTGTACAGCGCGATCGACGCGAGTAACTACTACACCAACGCGGTCGCGCTCGACAGCCGATCGCGCGTCAACGTCACCTTCGACCTCGCCGAACCCGAGCGCGTCGGGGCCTTCGTCGCGGCGGCCGAGTCGGCGGGCTTGCTGGCACTCAAGGGGCACAGCGCGGTCGGTGGCTTGCGCGCGTCGCTGTACAACGCGGTCAGCCAACAGGCGGTCGACGATCTGGTGGCTTTCATGACTGAATTCGAACGAACCCGGGGTTGAGCGATGGCAGAAGACACTCTCGCTGAGGTGCGCGTCGCGATCGACCGCATCGACAAGGCCATCCTGCAGTTGCTGCGTGAGCGCGCCCAGTGCGCCGAGCGCGTGGCCGAAATCAAACTGGCAAGCGACGCCGATGCGGTGTTCTACCGCCCGGAACGCGAGGCCCAGATCCTCGCGCGCATCGCGCGTGACAACCCCGGTCCCTTGCCGGACCGCTCGGTCCAGGCCATCTACAAGGAAATCATCTCCTCGTGCCTGGCGCTCGAGCAGGTGCTTCAGGTTGCGTGTCTCGGCCCGGCCGGCGGCTTCACCGACATCGCGGCACGCCGTCACTTCGGCCATGGGCCGGAGCTGCAGCCGCTCGCCTCGATCGAAGACGTGTTCCGCCAGGTCGAGAGTGGCCGGGCACGCTACGGCGTGGTGCCGCTCGAGGACTCGCGCGACGGCGGCAGCAGCCACGTCGTCGACTTCTTGTGCGACTCGCCGCTGTACCTGTGCGGCGAAATTGTTCAACCCCTGCAGCACAGCCTGATCGGTGCCGACCAGCCGCTCGACGCGGTGCAGAAGGTGGTTGGTCACCCGCAGTCCCTCGCGGCGTGCCGGCGCTTTCTCGACACCCACCTGCCGCAGGCCGAGCGCGAACAAACCGTGAGCACCGGGCTGGCGGTGCAGTGCGCGCAGCAGCAGCCCGACTGCGCGGCGGTGGCGCCCGAGGCGGCGGCCAAGGGGGCGGCCAAGGGGGCGGCAATGGCCACCCTTGCGCGCGACATCGACGATCAGGCGCCCGAGGCGGCACGCTACCTGGTGCTGGGCGACCGCGAGATCGAGCCCAGCGGCCACGACGTCACCAGCGTGATCCTCTCCTTCGACAACCGGCCGGGCGCGCTGCACCGGGTGCTGACCCCGCTGGCCGAGAGTGGACTCGACATGATCAACATCAGCTCCCGCCGGGTTGCCTCCAGCGCCTGGCGTGACGTGTTCTTCCTCGACATCGGCGGCCACGCCCAGGAACCGGCCGTGGCGGCCGTGCTCGATGAGCTGCGCCGCAACGTGCTCAATTTTCGCGTCGCCGGTGCCTACCCCAAGGCGATGCACCCATGAACCGCGTGCCGGACCTGAACGATCGCTCGCTGGTGATCGTCGGCGTCGGGCTGATTGGCGCGTCCCTCGGGCTCGCGTTGAAAGCGGCCGGCCACCGTGGCGAGATCGTCGGCACGTCGCGCAGCTCGGAGACGCTCGAGACGGCACTGACACTCGGTGTGGTCGACCGCGTCGAGGCCGAGCTGACCGACGCGGTGCGCGACGCGGCGATGGTCGTGCTGACGACGCCCATGCTGGCCATGCCCCCGCTGCTGCAGGCCCTGGCAACGGCGGCGCCGGCCGACGCGGTGATCACCGACGGCGGCAGCGTGAAATCCAGTTTCGTCGACGCGGCGCGCGACGCCTTCGCCGACAGCCTGTGGCGCGTCGTGCCGGGCCACCCGATCGCGGGCCGTGAACACAGCGGCGTCGAGGCCGGCGAGGCCGACCTCTACGCCGGGCGCCGCGTGATCCTGACGCCCCTGGCCGAGAGTGACGACCGCGCCGTTGCCGCCGTGCAACGCGTCTGGCAGGCCTGCGGTGCCGAGGTGGTGTCGCTGCCGGTCGAGCGCCATGACGGCTTGCTTGCGGCCACCAGCCACCTGCCGCACTACGCCGCCTTCGCGCTGGTGGACATGCTCGCTGCGCGTGCCGACCGGGATGACATTTTCCGCTTTGCCGCGGGTGGATTCCGCGACTTCACCCGCGTGGCGTCCTCCGACCCGACCATGTGGCGGGACATCGCGTTGTGCAACCGCGATGCGATCGTCGGCGAGCTCGATGCCTACGTCGACGCGCTCTCACAGCTGCGCGACCGCGTGGCCGCGGGCGACGGCGATGCCCTGTCCGGGCTCTTCACCCGGGCGCGTGACGCACGCAACGCCTGGTTGAACGAGCTTGACGACACCCAGGAGCCATCCGAATGAGCGGCTACCCCGCGACCCTGACGCTCGCGCCCGTACAGCGCCTGACCGGCACCGTGCGGGTGCCGGGTTCCAAGAGCCTGTCCAACCGGGCGCTGCTGCTCGCCGCGCTGGCAGCGGGTGAGACGACCCTGACCGGGCTGCTCGACTCCGACGACGTGCGCCACATGCTGGCGGCGCTGCGTGCCCTCGGGGTCAACTGGACCGCGGGCGACGACTGCACGGTCACCGTCGAGGGCACCGGCGGGCGCCTGCCTCACGTGCAGGGCGAGCTCTTTCTCGGCAACGCCGGCACCGCGGTGCGCACCCTGGTGGCGGCACTCGCCCTGCAAGGAGCGGACCCGGGCCAGAGTGTGGCGATCCGCGGCATTGAACGGATGCACGAGCGGCCGATCGGCGACCTCGTCGACGCCGTGCGCGCGCTCGGCGCCGACGTGCGCTACCTCGGTGCCGAGGGTTACCCACCGCTCGCGATCGGGCCGCGCGGTGACACCGAGGCGGCGCGGGTGACCGTGCGTGGCTCGGTGTCGAGCCAGTTTACCACCGGCCTGCTGCAAGCGGCGCCGCTGTTGCCGAACGGGCTCACGATCGACATCGACGGCGAGCTGATCTCCAAGCCCTACGTCGACATGACCGTCGCGCTGATGCGCCGCTTCGGCGTGACCGTCGCGCCAACGGCCAACGGCTTTCAGGTCGCCGCCGGGCAGCGCTACGCCGCGCCCGGCCGGTGCGCGGTGGAGGGTGATGCCTCCTCGGCAAGTTACTTCCTCGCGGCGGGCCTGCTCGGACAGGGCCCCGTGACGGTGCAGGGTGTCGGCAACGCCTCGCTTCAGGGCGACGTGGCCTTTGCCCGTCACCTGGCGGAGTTCGGCGCCGACGTGCGCATCGACGCCGATGAGATCCATGTTCAGCGCAACGGGTCTATTCCCGCTTTTGATGGGGATTTCAACGACATACCCGACGCCGCGATGACTTTTGCGGTGGTTGCAATGTTCGCCGACGGCCCGTGCACGCTGCGCAACATCGCCAGCTGGCGGGTCAAGGAGACCGACCGCATCCACGCCATGGCAACCGAGCTCGCCAAGTTCGGCACCCGGGTCGAGCAGGGCGAGGACTGGTTGCGGGTCTGGCCGTGTCCGTCGCCAGCACCCGGGGTGGCAGTCGACACCTACGATGACCACCGCATCGCGATGTGTTTCTCGCTGGTCGCCTGTGCCGGCGTGTCGGTCACAATCAACGACCCGGGCTGCGTGGCCAAGACCTTCCCGGGCTACTTCACGGCCTTCGATCGCTTGCGGGAGGCGGCTGCGTGACTGACACCGCACCGACCATCACGATCGACGGGCCGGGTGGCTCGGGCAAGGGGACGGTGTCGCGCATTGTTGCGGGCAGGCTCGGCTTTCACCTGCTCGACAGCGGCGCGTTGTACCGCGTCACCGCGCTGGCGTGCGAAAAACACGGGGTTTCGGTCGAAAACGCTGACGCCGCCGCGGCGGTGGCGTCAACCATGCAAGTGAGTTTCGAGGTGCTCGGGGACCGCACCGGGGTGGCTTTGGACGGCGTCGACGTCAGCGATGACATCCCCTTGGAGCGCACTGGTGGGCTGGCCTCGCAGGTGGCGGCGCACCCCGGT
>JBCCUP010000033.1 GCA_039196715.1 Pseudomonadota bacterium | reverse complement strand
GGTCAGTTTTCGCTCATCAGCGACATCACGGCCGACATGAATTCCGGGTTCATCATCTTTTCCCGGATCAAGCGGGTCATGCCGCATTCGCTGTTGATGGCGTCGGCCTCGGCTTCGCTGATGCCTTCGGGCAGCAGGCTGCCGAGCTGATCGATCGCCTGCATGCCGCCGGCCCGAATCTCCGGCAACCGGGCCTCCATCTGATCGAGCATGGCGTCGACGCCGTCGTCGCCGATCCGGGCAGTGAAACGGTCGAGCACGCAACGGCCCGCGTCACGCATGGGCTCGTCCCATTCGGTGCTCGGCACCAACTCTGCGAGTTTGCTGGTATCGACACCCTCGGCGCCCATTTCAGTGAGCATGGCGTCGAACATCAGCGAGGTCATGTCTTCGCTGATGGCTTCGATGCGCTCCAGTGCGTCAGATGCGTGTGATTGCGAGAAAGGCAGCAGAAAAAGGGCGATGCAGGCGGCGCGTTTCAGCATGGCGGTGCGTCCGGGCTTTGGCGGTTGTTCACGGCAGACTACACCATCCGCGCGCCACCGTGTGCCTCGTCCACCCCACGCCGGGTGCCACACCGGCGCGTCCGGGTCTGGCCGCCACGGGCGTCAGTGTGAACGCCTGCGGCCCCGCAGCCCGGCGATCATCAGCATGAAAAACAAGCCCGGCACTGACAGGCTTCCGCCGCCGCCGGACCGCGTTGTGCCCGACGGGATCACCAGGCCGTTCGTGTCTTCGAGTGACAGTCCGGTGAGGCGAGAGAGCTCCCCAGCGACGTGCGTGAGACTGGCCGAGACAGCGTAGGAACCGTCGAACCCGTAGGCGCAGCCCGGACCCGGGCCCCAGCTGGTGGCGCCGACGAGTTGCAGTTCACCCTCGACAGCGATCACGCTCGGCCCGCCGCTGTCACCGTGGCACACGTTGACGTCGAAAGTCTGTCGGTTGGCGTGGCAGACCTCTTCGTCACCGACCACGGTCAGGCGGCTGCGATCGCCATCCTCGTACACGGTGTTGAAGTTCAGAAATCCGGCGTTGCAGGCGTCCGTGTCGGCCAACTGGATCACGGCGTGGCGCAGCGTGCTCGACGGCATGATGTTGTAAGGGCGTGTGGGCTGCGAGGTGCCAGGGCCATAGGCGACCTGGCCGCCCCAACCGATCACCGTGACCGCACCGGCAGCGGCTTTCGCGGCGTTGAGGTTGCTGGCCGATGCGATCGGGATGGCGCTGCCGCTCTCGGGTGTGGCCGACAGGCGGATCAGCGCCCAGTCGCCGCGGATGGTGCCCGAGGTGTCGACGCGGAAACCCGGGTTGCTGATGATCTGCTCGACCGCGACCGCCTCTGACCGAGAGCGGTCGGAGCTGAGGTCGTTCACACCGACCGTGACCGCCATTTCGCTGGGCAGCAACAGTCGGTTGCCAAGCAGGTCGGTGACACAGTGGGCGGCGGTGGCGACCCAGCGGTCGCCCAGGTAGCTGCCGCCACAGTAGACGTAGTCGAGCAGGCCGGGCGTGAACGCGATGTCTTCGCCGGCGTAGGCAACGATGAACTGGGCAAAGGTGCTGCTGGACAGTCGTCCACCGTTGATCGCGGGCAGGCGCGACTCGCTGTCGCGCACGTTGTACACACCGGTCGAGCCGCTCGCCGTCTCGACGAACACCGCGGCGATGCCACCGACGGCGGCACAGCGGTCAGCCTGTTGCCCCGGCGTCTCCGCGGTGCGGCCCTCGCGGGGGTAATCGTATTCGAGGATGCAGACCTTGCCGCGCGCGTCGCCGTCCTCGCAGCGGTCGTCTTCGTCGGCAAAGCGACCGCATTCGATGGTTTCGCCCTCGAAGTTGCGCAGATCGGACCCCGACATCAACGGGCCGGTGGCGGTCAGGTTGAGCGGCAGGGCCAGGCGCCCGGTCATCCCGGAGCGAAGCGCCGCGATGAAGGGGAATTGGCCGTCCGCCGAGCGGTCGCCGTTGACGATGCGCGTTTCCACACCGCTGCTCCCGGTCTCGGTGGACTCGAAGGCCCAGTCGGCGTCTGGGGTGGTCGCCGCCGCAGGGCCGGTCAGGCCGAGGGCGGCGGTCGTGAGGGCGGCAGTCAGTGCCTGTCGAAATCGAAGCGTACGCATAAGCTTTTGTTCTCGTTATTATTTTTACGCGCGCGGTGTTCGTTTTCACCGGTGTCCATGGGTGCTGTGTCCGGGCGCGGCCAAGCCACAGCGCTGAAGGGTCAGTGTTTCACAGGTGGTACAGAGGGAAATGCGGAGGGCGTCACGTTTTTGGCACTGCAGCCGCGCGCGGCACCCTGGCCAGTCGCCGGTCGGGGGTTCAGCGCAGTCGACAGGGGATGCGCGAGAAGCCGCGGAATCGGGCGCGCAGACTGCGGGTGGGCTGGCCGTCCAGCCGGTAGTTCGGAAAGCGCTGCAGAAAACGCCCGAGGGCGACGCGGCCCTCCAGCTTGGCGAGGTTGATACCGGCGCACTGGTGAATGCCTGATCCGAACGCCAGGTGACGGTTGGGCGCGCGGCGCAGGTCGAAGTGATCGGGGTCGGCGAACTGTGCTGGGTCGCGGTTGGCCGCGCCGATGCACAGCGTGACCGGTGTGCCGGCACACAGGGTGTGGCCGGCGATCTCGGTGTCGCGTGTGCTGATGCGGTTGCCCAGTTGGTTCGAACTCTCCAGCCGCAGGATCTCGTCGATTGTGCCGGAGAGCAACCCGGGCTCGGCGAGCAACTGGGCGCGTTGGCTGCCGTGCTGCGCCAACAGCACCAGCCCGTTGCCGATCAGGTTGGTGGTGGTCTCGTGTCCGGCGTTGAGGATGAAGATACAGTTCTGCAGCAGCTCGGAGAGGCTCAGCGTGTCGCCGGCTTCGCCCTGGATGAGACGGGTCAGCACGTCGCGTTCCGGGTCGCCCGGTGTGCGACGCCGCTCGGCAGTCAGTCCGTCGAGGTAGGCCGTGAAGTCGGTCACGGCCCGGTTGCCGCGGTCGAAGGTGTCTGCGTCGATGCGCGGTTCGAGCGCGCCCAGGATGGCGAGCGACCAGCCGCGCAGTGGGCCGCGATCGTGCGGCGGGATGCCGAGCAGATTGCCGATGATCTCGATCGGAATCTGCATCGCGAAATCGGCGATCAGGTCCGCCTCAGGTCGATCCTCAAGGGCATCGAGCAGGGCGTCGACGCAGGCCACGACACCGGGCGCCATGTCGGTGATCGCGCGGGGGTGCATGGCGCCGGCAATCAGTCGCCGAACCCGCGAGTGCAGTGGCGGGTCGTTGAACACCAGGCTGGTCGTGTGGTGCTCAAAGAGCGCGGAATTGCCGAACTTCGGTTTGAACTCGGTGGTCTTGTCCGAGCTGAACACGGTCGGGTTCTTGTAAACCGCCTGAACGTCTGCGTACCGGGTCAGCAGCACACTGCCATCCGGCATCCGCCGCACCGGCTCCCGGGTTTGCAAGGCCCGGTACCAGGGGTAAGGGTTCTCGTAAAACCCGTTGGGCAGGGCGCGCAGGTCGAAATCGTCGATGGCTGGCAACGGTGTCATGGCGCGGGGCAATCCTGTCGTGTGTCGACGACCGGTCGTGGTGCATCGGAGATGACGGTATCCGGTCAGCCGGTCACAGAAACTACCACGCACCCGTCGGGCAGGAACAGCGGCGACGGGCCGGGTGGCGTCCCCGCCGGCACTAAAGGAAACCTGGCGCGCGCCGTCACACGAGGTGAGTCGACTCGCGCGCTGTCTGCAGTGCGCCCGGTCCGATACGGTTCGCCTGGGGTTGCCTGCGGGCCGGCCGCAACCGCGTCCGTTTCGTCTCAGACGCGTCGCCCAGACACTCTCAGCTCTAACAGGGGCCGAGTGTCGCCGGCAGAGGGCCTGCTGGTGCGGATCGGTCGAAACCAGACCCGACGGATCGGGTGCTGGAGCCGGGGCCCGGTGACGATGCACAACTTTCCAGCCATAGACGTCCTCGATTGCGTGCAGTCCCCTGTGTTCGTGTTGGGAACCAACCACGCGAATCGGGTCATCTACACCGGTGTCAACCGCGCGGCTTGCGAACTGCTGTCGGCCTCGAAGGATGACATCGTCGGCAAGACCGCCGTGAGTCTGTTTGGTGAGGAACACGGCAAACCTGTGTACGGCCGGCACGTCATGGCGATGTGCACCGGCCTCCCAGCGGCCTATGACATCGCCGTCGCGTTCTCGGGCCGCCCACTGCTGCTGCATACCCAGCTGATGCCCTTGCGCAACCGGGAGGGGGATGTGGTCAACATCCTCGGGACCACGCAACAGATGTCCTCGGCTTACGCGCAACGCGATTCACAGTATCAAAGCCATTGCGTGCTGGACGAGGCCGAACAGTTTATCGCGTTGGCCGCCCACGACTTGCGTGCGCCGATCCGAAATTTCACCAGCATTGTCGACATGCTGTCCGAGTCGGTCGATGAACCCAGCGCCGAGCAACGGTCGCTGGTGTCGTTGGCGCAGAACCTCGCCGAGACCTCCTACGACAACATCGACGACATCGTAACCTACGCTGCTGCGAGCTCGGTGAACCACAGCTTCGATGAGTTCAACCTCGCTGAGGTGGGTCGCGCCGTGTTGGTCTCGATCGACCCGCTGTGTCAACACCACTTGTCCTGTGAGGACCGTTGGCTCTACGGTGACAAGCTTGCGTTGGAGTTGATACTGCGGACACTGTTCTCTCAGGTGATCAAGAACAACGCGAGCACTACCGTGTCCGTGCAGGTGCACGTGGAGCCGGTCAGCGACACGCGCTTTCGGGTGGTGTACGCCGACACGGGTGTCGGTTTCGATGATGTCGACATCAACCACCAGAACGACACCGAGTTCATTCTCAAAGGCGGTTACGGGTTGTCATCGATCCGGCGCATCGTGGTGGAGCGGAACGGCGAATTCGCCATTGGGAACGCGCAGGGTGACGGCGGGCGCCACGCGCGTTTCAGCCTGCCGGGTCAGGTGTTGTTCTACCCCGAGCAGGCGGTGGGCTGATCGCAACCCGGCGGGCGACCCCGTCAGGCGGCGCGGCGCGGTGCCGTGTCCGGGATACTCGACAGCGGCCGGGCCGGCAAACTGACGCGAAACACGCTGCCGCCGGCGGCGCGTGCGCCGACCGAGATGCTGCCGTTGTGGTTTGACGCAATGCGTTTGCACACGGCGAGCCCGAGACCGCTACCCTCGAACTCGGACTCGCTGTGCAGTCGGCGAAACATGCTGAACACCGTGTCGTGGTGTGCCGGGTCTATGCCGATGCCGTTGTCAGCCACTTCGAACACCACGGCGTCGGTGCCGGGCTGCACCGCGCGCACCGCGATCTCGGGTGCGCGCTCGGCGTGGCGAAACTTGACCGCGTTTGCAATCAGGTTTTGCATCAGCATACGCAGTTGAAAGGGATTGCCCTGCACCTGCCCCAGCGGTGCGTGCGTGATGCGCGCACCGGCGGACCGGATGTCCGCCGAGAGATCGTCCAGCACTTCCACCAGGATGGCGTCCAGATCCACGTGTTCCCTGGCCTGGCGGTTTTCCACCGTGCTCGCGTAGCGCAGCACACCCTCGATCAGTTGCCGCATGCGGTCCAGGGTGTTGTTGCACTCGGTGAGAAAGTGCGCGTGGGTCGCGGGCTCGGTGTGCGGGTCGATTGCATCCAGTTCGTTGAGCAGCATGCTCAGGGTGTTGATTGGCGACTTCAGGTCGTGAGACACGGCGTAGCTGAACTCGAACTGCTCGCGGTTGGCGTTGGACAGTTGGGCATTGAGCGCGGTGAGCTCGCGGTTCTGGGCATCGAGCCTGGCTTCGTGCGCGGCCTTCTGCTCGGCGGCCGCTTGAAAGGTGTGGGCCAGTGCGCGCACCTCATTGTCTGGCAAGGTCGGCAGGGGCGGCACGGTGCCCCCGTGTTCGAACGCCTGGATGTGTTGCGAGAGCGAGGCCAGCGGTCGAACCAGGCGCTTCTCCAGGTACTCGGTCTGGAACCACGCGACGGAGACCAGGCTCACAATCGCCAGTACGCTCACCAGCGCCGCGAGCTGCCAGGTGGTGTTGCCACTGGCGACCACGTGGGCCTGCAAGCGCTGATCTGCACTGGCCAACAGCCGGGCAAGGTCCGCCTGAATGCGATCGGCCAAGTGCCTCGCGTTGTTTCTCAGGATGGCTGCGCGGGCGTTGATATCGAGTTCGGCCAGGCGCAACGCCGGGATCGCCTCCTCACCGTCGCCGAGGTCCTGGATGACCCGAAAACCCCGTTTCAGGAAGGCCACCGGTTTGTCGGGTAAGCCCTGCAGTGTGGCTGTCGCGTCGAGCACGAAACTGCGTGTCCGCACGCGGGCCAATTCGATCTGCAACACGCGGGATTCGGTGGGGAGCGCGAGCAGCGTCGGCGCGTAGGATTCGACGATGCGTTTGAGTTCATCCAGTTGCCGATGCTGGGCGTTGTGGTGCGCATCGACGTGGGTGATTTCGGCGAGTGTGTCGATCACTTGCAGGATGTCCAGCCGTGTCCGGCCCAGCAAGCGCACGGCATCCTGCTGCTGCTGTTGGAAATGCAGTCGTTCGTTGACCGCGAAATTGATGGCGTTTCGAGTCGATTGAAGTTCGGACAGGCGTTCGCGAATCGACGCGGTGAGGTCGGCATTGTATTCGTCGTTGAACGCCGCAAGCACCGCGGTCATCGGCTGTGCGATGTCCTGCCACCGTGCCGAGACGGTGTCGAAGGCCGCGCGGTCCTGGGCTGACAGCTCGAAGAAGACGTGGCTGATCGCCTTGTCAACGAGGTTGCTGAGCGCATGCACGCGTTGCAGCTGCGGAATCTCGTGGTCCATGGCACGGCCGATGACCCGCTGCGACACCAGCGCTGTCGCAACCGCGGCAACCGCACAGATGGCCGTCAGCACGGCCACCGCGACATACGCGCCGCGCAGCTGCCGGCGCAGGGAATGTGGGGCGTACATCAGACGCTGCCCGGGGTCAGTTCAGGCCGAGCGCGGCGCCGACGCTGTTGCGCCAGAGTGACTCGCAGTCCGGTTTGGTCTCGTGGCAGTCGTCCAGCCAGTTGGGCAGGGACACGTCGGTGACCAGCGTGTGCACCGTGGCGCGGTCGGCGTCGGTCGGCGACACGCTCTGCAAATCGGCGCGTGGGACAGTGGTGCATGGAGACGCCCCCACGTTGCAGCGCAACGCGTCGTCGTACAGGCTCTCGGAGTAGGCCCACACGGCGTCGAGATAGGTGTCAAACGTGGCACTCAACCGCTGTTGTTCGCCGGGCGTGAAGGCCTCCCACGCGGCTGTGCTGATGCCGTAGGCGTTGAACGCGATCTGAAAACCCAGTGGCAGTGTGCTTTGCGAATGGGCGACCCAGCCGGCCGTGTTCGCCGAGCTCGGACCGGTTATCGCGCAGTTGATCAGGTCGAGTTCGAAAGCGCGCTCCACTTCGGCGAATTTGATCAGCACCGGGTGCGCGCCGAGGTGTTCGAGTGCGGCGCCGAGGTTGGGGTCGTACACGCGCACGGTGCGCCCAGCCACGTCGTCGAGGCCGCTGACCTCGCTGTCGCAGAAGAGCACCTGCGGGCCGAAGGGCCACAAGCCAAGCAGGTGCACCTGGTACCGCTCTTCGAGGTGCGAAGCGAGCACCGGGGCATAGGCCTCCGCCGCAGTGCGAGCCGTCGCGTAGTCGGTGACCATGCCGACCAGGTCGAGGCCGAGGAACACCGGGTCCCGTTTCGCGATTGCGGCGATGCCGATCGACGCAATGTCGACTACACCGTTTTGCAGCAGGTCGAGGGTCTCTGCCGGGTCGAGCTCGAGCGTGTCAATGGCGGCGTAGCGCACGTCACGTTCGATCGCAGCCGTCTCGGCCAGGCCGGCAAAGAACGGCGCTTCCCGGTGTTGCTGAATGTTGCCGGTCACGGACAGGCTGTCCGCGACGTTCAATACGGCGGTTTCGGCTGCGGTCGCAGTCACGGTGAACTGGAGCGCACACAGCGCGATCATTCCGAGGGGTGTCGATGGTCTCATGGGTCCTCCTGACCGGAGCTGGCGCCATCCTTGCGCGGAAACGGTTCTGCAAGCGTGTCAGTACCCGCAGGTTGTGTGCCACGGAACCCGCGTTCGGACTGGCTCAACCTGCCGCAACCCCGAATCCGCTCGGCCGGCATCAGGAGCACCCATGACCCACCTCGAACCGCTCTCACACGTGCTGTTGGTCGACGACGGCGACGTCGACCTGATCGTGTACCAGCGCATCATCGCGAGAACCGGACTCGCCGACACCGTGGTCGCGTGCAACAGCGCCGAGCGCGCGCTCGAACACCTGCGCGAACCCGGACGGGCGCCGGTGGACCTCACGCTGCTGGACGTCAACATGCCGCGGCTCGATGGCTTTGATTTCCTCGACAGGGTGGCTGCGGAGTGGGGTGTGACGGCGTTGGGCCGGGTGGTCATCATGCTGACCACGCCGCTCAGCGCACCGCACCGTGCGCGTGCGAAACGCCATGGCATCATCGACCGGTTCGTGGATAAACCCCTGAGCGAAGCGCAGTTCTCGGCGATTGTCCGCGACGCGCGGTCGCGTTGCCGCTGACGCTGCGCGGCGACGCGCCCGCCGGCGGATGGCGTGGCAGTCGGCGCGGGTTACACTGGCAGCGCGCACACCCGGTGTGTGCTGTTCACCGTCGCCACCGAGCCCCTGTGATGCTGAATTCGCTGTCTCGCCTGTCTGATTGCCCGCAACCCGCCAAGCTGCTCGGCGTGGCGGGGTTGCTGCCCTTCGTGGCCAGCGCGGGCGCACTCTGGTGGTTTGATGGGGCCTTGTGGCAGGTGGCGCAGACCGCTCTCCTGGTGTACGGCGCCGTGATACTGAGTTTTCTCGGTGGCGTACGGTGGGGCGTGGCGTTGCGAACGGCCGACGGCGACTGGATACCGTGGTTGTTGAGCGTGGCGCCGAGCGTGTGGGCGTGGTTTGCCGTGCTGCTCGGTGGGGCCGCGGGGTTGCTGTTGCTCGTGATCGGCTTCGTGGCGCAATGGCGGTACGACCTGCGCGCCGTGGCAAGCGAGGCATTGCCCGCCTGGTTTGGCCCACTGCGCTCACTGCTGACGGCTGGCGCGACTGCAAGCCTGGCCGTCGGGGCTGTCGCGCTCTGGGTCTGAGGCCCTGCCACGGCGGTGCGCGATTGAAAGTCGCGAGCGGCCACCCCATCTTGGAGCCCATCTGAAACACGAGGACAGGTTCTGTGGGCAGCGAGGCAGCAGACCTGCTGCACCATGACCCGCTATTCCTATCCCCACTTCGACACGGCGCCCGGCTACCTGACCGAGCGCGTGCGGTCTGCGTACATTGCCAAGGCGATCGCGTCGGGCGAGCTGCCTGACAACGCCCACCGCATGGCGCCGGTTGTGTCACTCTTGGCACCCAACGATGCCGCGCACCCGATTCAGTTCTGGCAGTTGTTCTCGGTGCTCGGTCCCGAGCGCATCGTCGCCATTGTGCGGTCGTTCTACCAGCGCGTGTTTGCCGACGAGGCGTGGTTCCGGTCGGTGTTCGAACGCGTTGGTGATGTCGAACACCACGTGATGACGCAGGCGGCGATGTGGATTGACGCCTTTGGCGGTGGGCCGGCGTACCACGGTGGCGAGTTTCGACTCAGCTTTCACCACCAACACAACGCGCTGCAGTTGCTCAACGACCGCGGTGCCGCGCGCTGGGTGGCCCTGATGGTCGAGACGCTGGACGACCCCGAATTGGACCTCACCTCCGACCCACGCGTCCGCCCGGCCTTGAACAGCTTTCTCGGCCACTTCATGAGCAAGTACGCCGAGGAGTTTGCGTTCTCCGATTGCGGTGACTTCGGGGAACGCAACGCGCCGTTTCGGCGTCGGCTGAACTTTCTCCGCCTGTCATCAGACGACATCGAAGCCCTGAGCGAAGCGGAGTTGATCGCCGAGTTCGAGACGCGCGGTGTCGATGTCAGTCAGTTCGAAGGCAAGGACGCGCTGGTGGCTCACGCGTTGCGTCTCTAGACCCGTCGAGTCAAACGTTGCATCGGGTAGGGCCGCAGTTGTGTTTTTTGCTTAGGCTCAGCGCGGAAGCAGAGCCAGAATCGCTTCGACGTAGTCTGTCGTGTGGCCCTTCTTGACGAAAGCACAGCGGGACAGCCGGTGGGATGCTTCGATGGCTCGGGCCGACTGGATGCCACTGAGGTAGATGAGCGGTGTGTCCGCAGAGCGTGCACGTACGTGCTCACCGACGTCGGCACCGGTGCCATCGGGCAACGCCCAATCGACCAACACAGCCGCGTGTCGATCGGCGTCAAAGGTTGCGATGGCATCAGCGGCACTGGTGGCAACGTCGATGGTGATGTGGGCTGCGGTGCGGTGGCGTGCCAGCAGGTGCTTCAACATCAACACATCGGCTTCGTTGTCTTCGACGTACAGCAGGGTTGTCTGGTCAGTCATGGGTTAGTCCGTTAACCGTGTCCTTGGCCCACCGCGAGTGATCTAGCCCAAATGGGTCAGACCACCGTGGTGCCTTGCCAAGCCTTGCGCAGTGTAGTGCCGATCGACCGCCAACACGCGTTTATTTTGGTTCGTGCATGAAGTGCATGCCGCCGCCGCTGTGTCTGAATCGGCGGCCCGAGCGGGACCTACAGGTTGATTCCCATGTACGCGCTGTGCGGTTCGTCGGTGTAGTCGGCAAAGGGGCCGCACGGTTCGAACCCGTGCGCGGCGTACAGTGCGCGCGCCGGTTCGAAGTGCTGGGTCGATCCGGTTTCCAGTTTGACCGTGCGCAGGCCGTCGTCCCGCGCCGCCGAGAGAGCGTGCACGAGCAGGGCAGCGGCAACGCCCTTGCGACGGTGGTCGGGGTGGGTGCGCATGGACTTGATCTCGCCGAGTGTGCTGTCGTGCCGTTTGAGTGCGCCACAGCCCATGAGTTGGCCGGCGTCGTCCCGCGCCGTCCAGAACCGGATGTCGGGTGCACGCAAGGCATCGAGGTTGAGGGCGTGCACGCTCTCGGGCGGTGAGATCGCGCGCATGTCCTCGAGGTGTGACTCGAGCAAGGCAATCACGTCCGCGGCGTCGAGACGGCGGTCCTGTGCGATGTCCATGGCGTGGGTGTCCCGGCGTTGGTGTGTGGTTTGGTACAATTGTACGGCTACGCTTGTGCACCTCAAGAAACCCGCGTCATGAACCGAACCATCCTGTTTGCCGTCGCTGCCATGGCGGCGGTGGTCGTCGTCTCGAACATCCTGGTCCAGCACCTCCTGGGTGACTGGCTCACCTGGGGCGCGTTTACGTATCCGTTCGCTTTCCTCGTGACCGACCTCTCCAACCGGCGCTTCGGCGCAACGATTGCGCGTCGTGTGGTCTTCGCCGGCTTTCTGGTGGGTGTGGCGTGTTCGCTGGTTGGCAGTCAGATCCACGGCGAATTCGGGCCGCTGGTGACTTTGCGCATCGCGCTGGCGTCCGGCCTCGCCTTCCTGACCGCGCAGCTTGTCGACGTCGGCGTGTTCAACCGGCTGCGCGACGGCTCCTGGTGGCGCGCGCCGCTGGCGTCGACGTTGGTGGGTTCGTCGCTCGACACCGCCCTGTTCTTCAGCATCGCCTTTGCCTCGGCGTTCAGCTTCCTAGAGCCCGGCAACGACGTTAGTTGGGCCAATGAGATGCTGCCGGTGCTCGGCGTCGGACCGGTCGCGCCGCTCTGGGTGTCGCTCGCCGTCGCGGATTTCGGTGTCAAACTCGGCCTGGCGTTGATCGCGCTCGGCCCGTACCGCGCGGTCAGTGCGCGCTGGCAGGTGCGGGCCGCCTGACGCGGTCGATGGCGCTCGGGCCTAGGACCGCAGGTCCTGCAGCGCGCGGCGCATCGCGTCGACCGTACGGCTGACATCCTCGGCGGTCGTACACCAGTTGCACACACTGATGCGCATCACGCGCCGCCCAAACCAGCTCGACCCGCCGACCCAGCACTCGCCACTGCGTTGCAGGGCGGCGATCAGCGCGTCGGTTTCCGCGTCCGAGTCGGCGCACACCAACACCTGATTGAACACCACGTCGTTCAACACCTGCAGCCCCGTCGCAGGCAGGGCGTCGGCAAACTGGACAGCCCGCTCGTGCAGGGACTGCACGAGTTCGGCGACACCCGCGCGGCCCAGTGACTTCAATGCCGCCCACAGTTCCACGCCGCGGGCGCGCCGCGACATCTCGGGGGTGTACAGCATGTTGTCCCGCGCGCTGCCCCACACGACGTAGTCACCCGACAGCTGAAGCGCGCCGACCAGGGCCTCGCGATCGGCGCTGAAAACCAGCCCGCTGTCGTAAGGGGTATTGAGTGTTTTGTGACCGTCAGCTGACCAGCTGTTCGCCAGCGCCATGCCACGGGTGAGGTCCGCCATTGCCGGATTGGCCGCCGCCCAGAGCCCGAAGGCACCGTCGATGTGCACCCAGGCGCCCGCGGCGCGTGCGCGGTCGCAGACGGTGTCGAACGGGTCGAAGGCGCCGGAATTGACGTTCCCGGCTTGCAAAATAACGAGGCAGTGCGCGTCGAGTTCCGGCAAGTGGGCCAGATCGAGGCGTCCCTCGGCGTCGACCTCGACCCATTCCACACCGTCGAGGCCGAAGCCGAGCAGCGCGATGGCTTTCTTGACCGTGCCGTGCGTGTGGCTGCTGGTGATCACCCGCAGCCTGGGGGCACCCCAGAGGCCACGGGCGTTGATATCCCACCCCGCGTTCTGGAGCAGGCGCCAGCGCGCGGCTGCCAGGGCGGCGAAAATCGCAATCGAGCTGCCGCTGACCACGCCGAGTGTGGTGTTTTCGGGCAGGTCCAGCAGCGTGTTCAGCCAGGTTTCGCACACGTCCTCGAGCGTTGCAACGGTCGGTGAGAGCGCGTAGAGGGCCGGGTTCTGGTCCCAGTGGTCGCCGAGCACGCGGGCGGCGAGCGCCGCGGGCAGCACACCGCCGTTGACCATGCCGAAATAACGGCCGCCGAGTTGGGCCACCGTGCCGGGTGAGCCGAGCGTGTGCAGGGCGTCGAGCACAGACGCGGCGGGTGTGCCGTCGGTTGGCAGGGGTTCTTGAAAACCGGTCAGTGCGGCCACGGCGTCGTCGTCGGGGTAGACACGCCGGGCGTCGACCTGCTCAAGGTAGGCGGCACCGTAGGCACCGGCTTGCCGCAAGAGTTCGGGTTGTTCGCGCTCGCGGCGGAGTCGGTCAATCACGGGTCGCATGCGCTCGCATCTCTCGTGTCAGGTCAACAGGGGGCGGGGTCACACCGGCGCAGGGTAGCAGAGGCGCAGGCAGCTGGGCGGTGTCTCAGGGGAGGTGGCGGTGTCGGTTGAGCTTCGCCGGCGGCTGCCCCACACTCTGCGCCGGCCCGCAGCAGTGTCGCGGCGGGCGCCTGCCGCGCCGGAATTGTCATAACCGGGTGGCCCACCAACAGAGGACTGACCTGTGGATAACAAATTCGACATCGGCCTGGCCCAGCGAAAGGCCACCCTCGGCGCCGAGTACGTGGAAAAGAACCTCGCAGCGGCCGACGATTTCACGCGCCCCTTCCAGGAGGCGATGACGGCCTGGTGTTGGGGTTTTGGCTGGGGCGACGACGCGATCGACGCGAAGACACGCTCGATGATGAACCTCGCGATGATCGGGGCGTTGGGCAAAATGCACGAGTGGGAGATCCACTGCAACGGCGCCCTCAACAACGGTGTCAGCACCGAGGAGATCCGCGCGATCATCCACGTGGTCGGCATCTATTGCGGCGTGCCGCAGTCGCTCGAGTGTTTTCGGGTCGCACGCAAGGTGTTGGAGGAGCGCGGCGCACTCTAGACGCTGTCGTCACGAGCCGGACAATCGGCTGTATACGGTGCGGGCGTCGCACGTCGAGCGTCGTACGTCGGTCGTCGCACGCTTTGCTGCGCTTACGCCGCTGGCCTGAACCAATACGCGCACTGCGCTGCGGTTCTCGCACACCGTTCCACGGGAGCGTTGTTTTCGCTCGATTTGTCAACTCGTGACGACAGCATCCAGTCGCCTCAGGCGTTCCGCAGTACCCAGTCGGCTGCGGCGGAGCGTTCGACCACCAGGTGCGCATTCGGGATATCGTTGTCACTCGCCCGCGCGCGGGCGGCGTCGACCGAGTGACCGTGGTCGAGCCAGCGCTGCACCAGTCGGCGTTCGAGCGTGTCGATGCCCGGGTTGAGGAACACCGTGATGTCGAACAGCCCGTGCAGTTCGCACCAGGGCGGTGAGGTCAGCAACAGATAGTTGCCCTCGACGATCACCACCGTGTCCGCGCGCGCCACGCGGTAGTGGTCCGGCACCACGCGGTCCGCAGCGCGGTCGAAACCCGGTACCGAGACATCGGTCTCGGCGTCGCGAAGGGCTTTGACCACCTCGACGAAACCGGCAGCGTCGAAGGTGATCGGCGCGCCCTTGCGGTGCCGTAGGCCGCGCTGGTCGAGCACGGCGTTGTCGAGGTGAAAACCGTCCATCGGCACCACTACGCTGGCGACGCCCTGCTGCGCGAGACCGTCGTGCAAGGCCGCGGCGACGGTGCTTTTGCCGGCGCCGGGTGGCCCGGCAATGGCCAACAGCAACCGCGCCGTGTCGCGGCTGCGTGCGACGACGGCGTCTCTGAGTTCGGGGTGAACCGTCACGCCGCGTCGGCGTGCGGCGGCTCGGCAGCGCCAGTCATGAACGCCACCGCGTCCGACATCGAGTGGTCTTGCGGCTTGATCACACACAGCCGTTTGCCGAGGCGGTGGATGTGGATGCGGTCGGCGACTTCAAACACATGCGGCATGTTGTGTGAGATCAGCACGATCGGCAGGCCGCGGGCTTTCACGTCCTGGATCAGATCGAGGACCTTGCGGCTTTCCTTGACACCCAGTGCGGCCGTGGGCTCATCCATGATCACCACTTTGGAGCCGAAGGCCGCAGCACGCGCCACGGCGATGCCCTGGCGCTGGCCACCCGAGAGCGTTTCGACTGCCTGGTTGATGTTCTGAATCGTGAGCAGTCCGAGCTCGGACAGCTTCTGCCGCGCCTGCCGTTCCATCTCCGTGCGGTCGAGCTTTCGAAACCAGCTGCCGAGAATGCCGGGCTTGCGTATTTCACGCCCCATGAACATGTTGTCGGCGATCGAGAGGGCGGGCGACAGCGCGAGGTTCTGGTAGACCGTTTCGATGCCGTGTTCCTGCGCGGCCTGTGGCGAGCTGAAGTGGACCGGGCTGCCGTCGAGCGTGATCTCGCCTTCGTCGGGTTGAATGGCCCCCGAGATCGCCTTGATCAGCGTCGATTTGCCAGCGCCGTTGTCGCCGATCACCGCCAACACCTCGTTCGGGTAGAGGTCGAAGTCGGCGTGATCGAGTGCGACCACGCGCCCGTAGCGTTTCACCAGGCCGCGGGTTGTGAGAATCGGGTCGTGCATCAGCCTGCCACCTTTCGGATCCATTGGTCGACCGCCACCGCGGAGATGATCAGCAGGCCGATCAGCAGGTAGGTCCACTGCGCGTCTGCGCCCGCCATGCGCAGCCCCAGTTCGAACACGCCGACGATCAACGCGCCGAAGAAGGCGCCGAGTATCGAACCCCGTCCGCCGAACAGGGAAATGCCGCCGATCACGACGGCGGTGATGGCTTGTATGTTGCCGATCTGGCCGGTCGAGAGCGAGGGCGACACGCTGCCGAAGCGCCCGATCATGACCCAGCCCGCGAGCGCGCAGATCAGGCCGGCCAGGGCATAGACCGAGATCAGGGTGCGGTTGACCTGAACACCCGCGAGTTCCGCAGCTTCGGGGTCGTCCCCGACCGCGTACACGTGGCGGCCCCAGGCCGTGTGTCTGAGGGCGTAGGCCAACACGACGACGAGCACGCACATGGCGATCACGCCGAGCGTCACCTGCGCGCCCGCCATCTTGAATTTGGTCCCGAACAGCTGCAGCAGGGGCGCCTGTGACTCGACGTCCTGGGACCGAATCGTCTCGTTCGCCGAGTAGATGTAGTTCGCGGCCAGCACGATCTGCCAGGTGCCGAGGGTCACGATGAAGGGCGGCAGTTTCGGTTTGGCGACGAGCCAGCCGTTGATCGCACCGATGACCGTGCCTGCGATCAGTCCGCAGAGGATCGCGAGGCTCGGTGGCATGCCGTAGCGAAACGTGAACTGCCCCATGATGACAGAGCACAACACCGCGATTGCACCGACGCTCAGATCGATGCCGGCGGTCAGAATGACCAGCGTTTGCGCAGCAGCGAGGATACCGACGATTTGCACCTGCTGGAGGATCAGCGTCATCGCAAAGGGCGAGAAGAATTTCGACCCGAGCAACACACCGAACAAGGCGATCGAGGCCAGCAGGACGATCAACGGCACGGCGGCCGGGGTGCGGTGCAGCCAGTGCTGGATGTGCTGGACGGCCGTTTTCTGCTCGGCCTCGAAGGACGCAACGTCGGTCGGTGAGGTCTCTGTGGCCTCTTCGTAGCGCGCTTTGCTGTCTGACATGGGGCGGGCTGTTCAGGGTAGGGGAGTCAACGAGAAAGCCAGGGCGCACTGGGCGCCCTGGCGGGCTGGGTTAGACCGGTCGGGTCCGAGTTTAACCCCAGCAGCGTGCCATGCCTTCAGCGACGTCGATGCTGTCGACGCCCGGCGCGGGCGTGTCGGTCACCAGGGCGACGCCCGTGTCGAAGAAGGCTTTGCCCGGCGTGTTCTCGGGCTTGGTGCCGTCTTTGGCCCAGGCGGCAATCGCCTCGACGCCGAGTGAGGCCATCAGCAGCGGGTATTGCTGCGAGGTCGCGCCAATCACGCCGTCCTTGACGTTGGCCACGCCCGGGCAACCGCCATCGACCGAGACGATCAGCACGCCGTCTTCAAGACCGACGGCCTTGAGCGCCTCGTAGGCTCCGGCTGCGGCCGGCTCGTTGATGGTGTAGACCACGTTGATGCTCGGGTCTTTTACCAGCAGGCTCTCCATCGCCTTGCGACCGCCTTCCTCGTTGCCGGCGGTGACTTCGTGGCCGACGATGCGCTCGTCGGTCTCGTCGCCCCACTTGTTCGGGTCGGCGAGGTCGATGCCGAAGCCTTGCATGAAACCCTGATCGCGCAACACGCCCACCGAGGGCTGGCTGATGGCGAGGTCGAGCATGGCAATGCGCGCAGTGGCCGCGTCGTCGCCGAGGCTCGCCGCCGCCCATTTGCCGATCAGCTCGCCAGCGAGGAAGTTGTCAGTGGCAAAGGTGGAATCCGCGGCATCGATCGGCTCGAGCGGGGTGTCGAGTGCGATGACCAGCAAGCCGGCATCGCGCGCCTGCTGCACGGGGCCGACGATGGCCTTGGTGTCGGACGCGGTGATCAGGATGCCTTTGGCGCCATCGGCAATGCAGGTCTCGATGGCGGCAACCTGGGTTTCATGGTCACCGTCGATCTTGCCGGCGTAGGACTTGAGTTCGATGCCGAGTTCCTCGGCCTTGGCCGTGGCACCCTCTTTCATTTTCACGAAAAAAGGGTTGGTGTCGGTCTTGGTGATCAGGCAGGCGCCGATGCCGTGGCCACCGGCCAGGGCGCCGTGTGACATCAGGCCCAGAGTCAGTGCGCCGAGCACGGATGCGATCAGGGCGTTTTTCATGTTCCTCTCCTTCGGAATGCGACAGCGTGTCGTGTGAGGGTCGCGGTGTGCGTCATATTGCTGCAAACAGCAATATGGTGCGAATCGTGGCACCGGGTGCGCAAGGCTGTCAATAAATAAATCAAAATGATTTATTTATCTTCGCCTGTTACGGTGCTCTTCGTCCGAACACCCCCGGTATCTGGAACACAGCTTGGCTGAACAGCACACCTTCGAACGCCCGGCATTGAGCAGCGGTGGCGCCAACCAGGTACGCGTGAAGGCGTACAACGAGCGGCTCGTGCTCTCGCTGGTGCGCCGTCACGGCAGCCTGGCCAAGGCCGACGTCTCGCGGCTCAGTGGCCTCTCTGCGCAAGCGGTCACGGTGCTGATTCGCGGGCTCGAGGAAGACCAGCTGCTGGTCCGAGGGGAGCCGCGGCGGGGCAAGGTTGGCCAACCTTCGATACCGCTGTCGCTCAACCCAGACGGTGCCTACGCGGTCGGGGTCACGATTGGCCGGCGAAGTGCGGACGTGGTGTTGGTCGATTTCCTCGGGCAAGTCCGCGCCCGGCGCAGTGTGGGCTACCGCTGGCCCGATCCTGAGGCACTTCTGCAGTTTGCCATTGCCGGTGTGCGTGAGTTGCTTGCCGCGCTTTCGACAGGGCAGCGTCGACGCGTCATTGGCACTGGCATCGCGATGCCGGGCCGCATCTGGGAGTGGCCGGCCGAACTCGGTGTGCCGGAGACCCGGCTCGAGGCGTGGCGCGATAGCCGCTTTGCTGAACTGCTGTCCGACGCTACCGACACCGTGGTTTTTGTCTATAACGACGGCACCTCGGCGTGCGGCGCCGAGTTGGCATTCGGCGAGGGTGTGCAATACCACGACTTCGTGTACTTCTTTGTCGCCACCTTCATCGGCGGCGGCATTGTGCTCAACCGCACCCTCTACCCGGGGCGAACCGGCAACGCGGCAACGCTGGGCACCATGGTGTTCACCCACGACAATGGCAGCACAACCCAATTGCTGCACCACGCGTCGGTGCTGTCACTTGAGCAGCGCGTCGCCAAACACACGCCAGAGGGCCGTGATGTCAACTGGCAAGCGCCCGAACAGTGGGTGCGGCACCGCGCCGACGTCGAGCCCTGGCTCGACACCGTCGCGCACTACCTGGCTGTTGCGATCGGGTCCGCCTGTTCGATTGTCGACTTCGAGGCGGCAATCATCGATGGCATTTTTCCGGACGACGTCAAGGTTGACCTGGTCGCTCGCGTGCAAAAACGCCTGACCGAGATCGATCAAAAGGGGGTAACCAGCCCCGACGTGATCGGCGGTAGCCTCGGCCAGACGGCGCGCGTGCTCGGCGGTGCCAGCCGTGTGATGATGGAGCGGTACTTTCTGAACCAGAGCGTGTTGTTCAGCTCGGTGTCTTGATGGACCGGGTCTGACTGGGCTGATGGCGAGGAAACGCGGTGGACGTAAGAGCAGGGTGTTGCGCGTGGAGGTGACCATGCCACTCGGAGGCAGTTGTTTGTGTGGCAGTGTCGCCTTCGAGGTCGCGACGCCGATCGAGGCCTTCACGTATTGCTATTGCCTGCGGTGTCGGAAGGCGACCGGCGCCGACCGTGCGGCGGTGCTGATCGTCGCGCCCGCGCAACTGACCTGGTTGACCGGTGAGTCGGCGGTGCGGCGGTGGGACCTGCCCAGTGCCGACAGCTTCGCGACGGCGGTCTGCAGCCAGTGTGGCTGCGCGGTACCGCGGCTGACGCGGGACGGGCGCTGGGCTGTCGTGCCTGCGGGTGCGCTCGACACCGCGCCGCCAAGCGGGCCAACGGTCCGCGAGCACTGGGCGTCGCGGGCCCCGTGGGTGTGTGACGACGGGTCGCCGTTGCCGTTCTGCGAACACGACGCACCCTGATGCGCGCTGCGCGGTGACACCTTCTGCCCGCCGACGGCATCGGGTAGCATGCTGCGCCTCGGCTGGCGAATTCGACAGGGTCATGGAAACAGTTCTGGTGACGGGAGCGGCGCGCGGTATCGGACTCGCGTTGGTGAAGCACTTCTGCGAGGCCGGTCTCTCGGTGATCGCAACCCACCGCGGCGAACCGGGCGCCGAGCTCGCCATGCTGGTCGACAGCCACGGCGTGCGACTGCACGCCCTCGACGTGGTCAACGAGCAGGCCGTGGCCGAACTGGGTGAGGCGCTGGCTGACGAGACGCTCGACCTCCTGATCAACAACGCCGGTGTCATCGGGCCGGGCCGCGAGGCCGACGACCCGCTCACGGCTGAGCGCTGGTTGGACACCTTCCGCATCAACACCCTGTCGCCGCTGTGGGTCAGTCAGGCGCTCTTTGCCCCGCTAAAACGGTCGGGCAACCCGCGCGTTGTCACGGTGTCGAGTCAGATGGGCTCACTGCAGCACGGTGGCACCGGCCTGGTCGCATACCGCAGTTCCAAGGCGGCACTGAACAAGGTCATGCACGTGCTGTCGCAGGAGTGGCGCGAACACAACATCACCGTGTGCCCGATTCACCCCGGTTGGGTGCGCACCGACATGGGCGGTGATGCGGCCGATATCTCTCCCGACGAGAGCGCGGCGGGCATCGTCAAGCTGGCGCTGTCGCTCACCCTCGAGCAGAGCGGCACCTTCTACACCTGGGACGGGCGTGTGCACCCGTGGTGATGCATGCCCTGGCTTGCCCATCCGCTACCCGCGAACTGACACACGAACAAGATCTCGATGTCCGTCTACCAATCGATTGCCAAGTACGGCCCTAGATTCTTCAAGCGCTCTTCGCTTTTCAAACATGGCCTGAACTGGTCACCAATGTACCGGCGCACCACAGGACGGGTCGTGAGTGTCTCGGATGACCTGCTGCGCATCGTCGTCGAAGTTCCGATTGACTACCGAAACCGCAACTACGTGGGCGCCATTTTCGGTGGCAGCCTGTTCTCGGCGGTTGACCCGGTGCCGATGGTGCAGCTGATCAACCTGCTCGACAGCCAGTACATCGTCTGGGACAAGTCAGCCGAGATCCGCTTCAAGGTGCCGGCCTACCAGGATGTGGTTGCCGAGAGCGTGTACACGCCGGAGGAGGTTGAGGCCATCCGTTCGGAAGTCGAGTCGGCGGGCGAGATGGTCTACGTCAAGACCACACGCTACACCGATCGTGGCGGCAAAACGGTGTTCTGCGAGATCGACAAGACGCTCTACATTGCAACCAAGGCACACTACAAGGCAAAGAAGCAGCGACGTGCGTCCGAGGCGAGTGGGGCGCGTTCGGGGGGGTGAGCGTCGCCCTCAGTGTGTGTTGTTGAGCGCGTCAGCAGCGGGGATCTCGCGCTCGCGTCGTGCGATGTAGTCGCGCAGCGCCTCGTCGGTGCCCGGGTCGAGCTGCGGCTCCTCGTAGGCTTCGAGCAGCTGTCGGACCTTGGTGATCGCACGCGCGGTGGTGTCGAGCTCGCCTTCGGCAACCCACTGCTCGTAGCTGTTGTTGTCGAAGAGCTTCGGCATGAAGAACGCGCGCTGGAAGTTCTCGATGGTGTGCGCGTGGCCGAGGTAGTGACCGCCCGGGCCGATGTCGCGAACGGCGGCCAGGGCCGCGTCGAAGTCGTCCCAACGCAACCCCTCGGCCATGCGGTAGCCGGCTGCACACTGCTCGGCGTCGACAACGAATTTTGCCATCGAGCAGTGCATGCCGGCCTCGTTCCACCCGGCGGAATGCCAGATGTAGTTTGCGCCGGCCATCAACACCGCCATCAGTGTGGTCGCGCTCTCGTACCCGGCTTGTGCATCCAGCGTTTTCGCGCCACCGAGGGTGTTCGAGGTGCGCCACGGGACGCCGTAGAACCGCGCCATCTGCCCGATCATGAAGTTCATGAGGCTGATTTCCGGCGTGCCCGCCATTGGCGCGCCCGAGGCCATCGACACCGTGCTGAGGTAGTGGCCGTAGATCGCGGGGGCGCCCTTGCGCACCACCTGGGTGTAGGCGAGGCAACTCAGGGCCTCGGCGTTGAGTTGGGCCACTGCGGGCACTGTGGACGCCGGCGTGTTCGCGCCGCCGAGCACGAAAGGCGAGCACAGGATCGGTTGATTGCGTCGGCTGAAGGCGCGCAAGGCGCCGAGCATGACTTCGTCCCAGACGAGCGGTGAATTGCCGTTGCAGTTGCCGGTGACCACCGGGTGGGTTTCGAGGTAGTCCTCACCGAACAGGATCGCTGCCATGTCGAGCACGTCTTCGGCGTTCTTCGGGCTCGTGGTCATGCCCATGAAGGTCTTGTCCGAGTGCTTCATGGACGAGTAGGTGATGCGCAAATGCCGGTGGCTGATGGGGTGGTCCATCGGCTCGACGATGTGGTGTGCCGAGCTGTGCATCGATGGCAGCATGTGCGCGAGCTTGTGGAAATTGGCCAGATCCGCGAGCGTCGGTGCGCGTCGAACGTCGTCGAGGTCGCGCAGGTAGGGTGCGCCCGTCATCGGCACGAAGATCGCGCGGTCACCGCCGAAGGGTAGATGGTTGTCCGGGTTGCGCGCGTGGTAGGTGAAGCTGCTTGGAATGCTTGCGATCAATTCACGCACGTGGGCGCGGTCGAGGTAGACCGTCTCGCCGACCACCTTCGCACCGGCGCAGCGCCAGTCGTCAAGCGCGATCTCATCGCGGAACACCACGCCAACCTCTTCGAGAATCGACATTGAGGCGTCGTCCACTTTGCGGATCTGTTCTTCGTCCATCGGCTCGGTCAAGGGCAAGCGGCGCGTCAGGGCGGGCAGCATGGGCGTGCGTTGATCGAGGCGCGCGGTGCGACGCGACTGGCGACTGCGGCGGCGGTTGGGCTCGGACATGGCTGATGCGGCGTGGTGCAAAGCAGCCACTGTACGTTTGGCGATTGGCCTCTTGCGAGCCCGGAAACGACGGTGTGCGCGACGCGATGTCGCTTTCAGGCCGTTGACCTTGAGTTGGCGAGTGAAATGGCCAGACCGGTGGGTCCGCACAGGTTCCCAACGCGGCTAAACAAAAAGACCGCTCTGTGGCGGTCTTTTCGTTGGGTGTGTCAGCGTGGATCGCTATGGGCAGTCAAAGTAGTGCCAGATATCGGTCTCAGTGGGCCAGCCACCGGTTTGATCGCACCAGTCGACCGTGATGATACCACCGCGATCTTGCAGCACAGCACGCAAATGGCGCCGACCGCTGGGCCCAAAGACGCCGCCGTTCAGCCGCACCCACACCTGACCAGAATTGGCTGGCCCGACATCGTTTCGGAAGTGGATTGAGTGCACCACATCGGTTGCGTAGTCGGTTTCTGTCGCCGAGACACTCGAATCCCACGCTGCGATGGTCGACGTCCGAAACGGGAAGGTGCCGTTCACGTTGTAAAAGTGGATCGCCTTGTCGGACATGGTCTTGAGCAAAGCCAGCGCCTCCGCCGCGTTGCTCTTGCGCACGTAGTCGCGGTAGGACGGCACAGCGATCGACGCAAGAATGCCGATGATGGCGATCACAATCATCAACTCAATTAGGGTAAAGCCGGACTGTCGCTTGGGCACGGAACCCTCCGAAACTGTTGTTCAGAGTCAACGTAGCGGCAGACACGTTGAGACGTTGAATGCTGCCCGGGCCTCGATGACGTCGGTGGCGTCAGTCTGTTGGCCCGGCGCCCATGCGCGATTGCTCGCTGGCTGGCACGTAGCTGTGTTGGGCGTGGCGGTCGAGCGCGTGCCAGTTGGCATCTTGCACCTCGACGCCGACGGCGCGCGCAACCGCCTGGCTGGCGGGTGTGTGGTGTACGGCGGTGAACTTGATACCGCGGGCGCCGGTGGTCGCGGCCCGGTGTGGGTCGTCTGCGCAGGTGTGGCCGGTAGCATCGGCGGTGATCATGGCCCCGTCCCACCGGGCCTGAAGGACACGGTTGTCAGAACAGAACACCGTCGCAAGCAACGGCACGCTCAACAGCGGGCAGCGCACGGTGACGGAAGCGTCAGGCAGCTGCCGGGTGTCACACCAGTGCGCGGACTGACGAATCGGACAGGTACCGTCGTCGCCGTGTGCGTCCAGCAGCGCTGCCGCCAGCGCGGCGCCGGGAAACCCTGCCGCGCACAAGGCCCGCGCACTCGCGCCGAGTTCCTCGGCATGGCCCCACGGCCAGCCAGCGCCGCGCGCGGCCTTGCGCACCATCGCCTCCACTTCGCCGAGCGACACGATCACGCGTTGGCGACCCGCGGGTAGCACCAGTCATCGGCCTCGCCGGCCTGCAGCTCGTGCGGGTAGGGGGCGTGTTGGAACATCGTGATGCGCAGCCAGCGGTCCGAGCGCGGATCAAAGCGGTTGGCACCGAAGAACGCGAGCTTCACGCGCAGCAGGTCGATCGGCAGCATGGTTGCGTCGAGCAGGTTGTCGCGCACCTCCATGTAGGGGTGCTGCGGCGCGAGCTGAGCGCGGCGCACGGTGTGCCGGTGTTCGGGGTGGCGTGCGAGAAAATCAGCCAGTGGCAGATCGGGGTCGCAGGCGGCGAGTGCCTCGGCGAGCTGGCGAATTTGCCAGCTGATGCCGAGTGGTTGCTCGCGCTCGGCACCGGGTTCATCGAAGCGTTCGCCGAGACGCGGTTCGAGTTTTTCCTCCGAGACGTACCAGAAGCGTGCGCGGCTGGTGTCGGACGTGTGGTCGATGGACAGCGCCCAAGCGTAGTGGGTGTCGAGGAAGGCCTGCAGGCTGCCCACGGTGCCGCGCGCGTCGAGCGCCGGAAACGGCTCCGCGGTCGAGAGGCGGTCTGCGAGGTCGTCGACGAGCACGCCGTGCGGTTCGAGCATCAGCGCCAGCAGTTGTTCCTGGCCTTCGAGCCCGAGTGCAGACTCCGCCCAGCGCCACAGGGCGTTCCAGGGTTGCGCTATTTGCCAGTCAAAGCTGTCGAGGTGGTGGCTCAGGCGGTTCAAGTCTGCCACCAGTGACGCGATTTTCGGTTGTTGAACCGGGTGCTCACTGTGCCAGGTGTCGGCGTTGCGCTGGGCGCGGCGCAGAAACTGTACGAAGGTCTCGACGCCTTGCTGTGTTGCTGTTGGCAGCGCCCGCACCCGGGCCAGCGCGGTCTCGCGCGCGTGCAGCCAGGCGTGCGTCAGGCGCGGGTGGTTGACCAGAAAGGGCGCCATGCCGAGCCCGGTCGAATTGCCCACGCCGAGCGTGCGCCGAAGCGCAGGGTCCAGCGCGACCGCATTGTCGCCGCCTCGGGCCATGGCCATGTGTTCGACCAGGTCGACTGTGAAGGCGCGGATCAGGTAGACGTTGAGCAGTTCGACCTGAAACGGGCTCGTGAACTCGGCCCGGCCGGCGATCGCGTCGCGGTCGGCAGCGCCGAATTTGCCCGAGCCGTACACGGCGGTGGTGCGCATCAGGTACCCGACCCGCATCAGCTCGTCGGCGTCGGGCTGCTGGCCCCGCGACAAGGCGTCGATCACCGTTTTGAACAGGCGCACGGACCGGTTTGCGCGCGAGAGCGACAGTTCGCGTCCGCTGATGCGGCCGGCTTCCTGTTTGGGGACGTTGGCCGCCAGACGGTCGAGGTCGGCGTCGGTTGGGACACCGTCGTGCAAGCAGAAGGTGGTGTCCCACGCCTCGGCGATCACGCGGTCGGAACGTAGTTCGTCGGGCAGATCGTGGGCAAAGGCCACCAGCGCGTAGGTGCGTTCGGGGCCGGCGGCGAGGTAGACAGCACGGCCCACGCCACTGGCGTCGATCTCGAAGCGGTGGCGGCTGAAGCGCCAGTTCTCGCGTTTCAGCCGGCGCAACAACACCCGCATGAACGACAGCCGGTGCGCATGGGCACTGCCGAGTCGCGCGAGGTGGGTGACCTCATTCGGATCGCGTAAGGCTGTGTCACTGTGCATGCTCTGGACCTCGCGTTGAGCGGGCCTGCAGTGGCCCGTCTGATCCCGTGTATCTGATCCCGTTTATACGTCGGATACGGTCGTCACGGGTCGGATTATCGGCTGCAAACAGTGCCGCCGTGGAACGGATTGTACGCTTCCGCTGCTCATGTACTGACACGTACACTGCGCAACGGTTCTCGCAAACCACTGTTTTCGCTCAAGTCTTCAACTCGTGTCGACAGCATCCAGATGCCATCGGCTGGGGAGACTCAAGCCTGAGTGTGTGGCCTCTGTCGGTGTCGCCGGTGGGGTTCAGGTCGCTTTCGGGCTGAAATTGGCGTCGAAGAACCGCAGCCAGTTCTCGCCCATGAGGGCGTCGACATCGCTCGCGCTGAAACCGACTGCCCGCAGCCCCGCCTGGATGTTGTCGAAATCAGTGTTGCCGCCGAACCAGGACGGCATCGGCGGGAAGCCCGGGTTGTCGGCCGAGCCCTCGCCGTAGTCGATCGATTTGCTCCAACGGCCCACCCGCATCCACTCGACCACGCTGTCGGGCTGGTCCTGGCAGAGGTCGGAGCCGATGCCGAGGTGGTCGACGCCCATGACCTCGGCGGCATCCGCCATCGCCTGGCAGAAGCTTTCGAGTGTGCAGTCGGAGCCGCCTCTCAGGTGGTGTGGGTAGAGCGAGAATCCGAGCATGCCGCCGCTCTCGGCCAGCGCGCGCATCACGGCCTCTGATTTGTTGCGCAGCGCCGGGTGCCAGCTCGTGGGGTTGGCGTGGCTCACCACAATCGGTCGCTCGCTGATCTCGGCCGCCTCGAGTGTCGAGCGTTCGGCCGAGTGACTCATGTCGATCACGAGGCCCACACGGTTCATTTCGCGGATGACTTCGCGGCCCATGCGGGTGATGCCGGTGTCTTCGGCCTCGTAGCACCCGGTCGCCAGCAGCGACTGGTTGTTGTAGGTGAGTTGCATGAAGCGCGCGCCGAGCGCGTGCAGGATCTCAACCAGCCCGATGTCGTCTTCGATGGGCGAGGGGTTCTGGAAACCGAACACGATCGCGGTGCGGCCAGCAACTTTGGCTGCGCGCACGTCATCGCCGGAGACCGCCTTGCAAATGAGGTCGGGGTACCGCTCGAACCAGCGATTCCAGGTTTCGAAGTTGGCAACGGTCTCGCGGAAGTTCTCGTGGTAAGCGATGGTCACGTGCACCGCGTCGACCTTGCCTGCGCGCATTTCACGGAAGATGGTCTCCGACCAGTTGGCGTATTGCAGGCCGTCGATCCGCACAGCGCTCACACTGGGTCTCCGGCGGCGATATAGCTGGTCTTGACGGTGGTGTAGAACTCGGCCGCGTACTGGCCTTGTTCGCGTGGACCGTAGCTCGACTCGCCGCGACCGCCAAAGGGCACGTGGTAGTCGGTGCCGGCGGTGGGCAGGTTGACCATGACACAGCCGGTTTGCGCGTGGCGGCGGAAGTGTGTGGCTCGCGCGAGTGACTCGGTGATGATGCCGGAGGTCAGGCCGAAGCGGGTGTCGTTGACGGTGGCGAGGGCTTCGTCGTAGCTGTCGATCGCGATCACGCACGCGAGCGGGGCGAAGAGTTCTTCGCGGTTGATCTGCATGGCGTTGGTGCCGCCGATGAAGACACCGGGGTTCATGTAATAGCCGTCGGTCTCGCGCGTCGCGCGGTCGCCGCCGCAGACGAGTTCGGCGCCCTCGCGTTTGCCGAGCTCGACGTTGTCGAGGTTCTGTTGCAGTTGGGTTTCGCTCACGACCGGACCGATCTGGGTGCCGTCCTTGAGTGCGTGGTCGACGGTCAGGGCCTTGGCACCGGCGACGAAGCGTTCGACAAACTCATCGTGCACTTTGCGGTGCACGATCACGCGCGAAGAGGCCGTGCACTTCTGCCCGGTGCCCCCGAAGGCACCGCCAACGGCGGCGGCCACGGCGGTGTCGAGCTTCGCGTCGTCCATCACGACGAGGGCGTTTTTCGAGCCCATCTCCATCTGCAACTTGGTGAGATTTCGTGCCGTGGCGGCGGCGATGCCCTTGCCGACGTCGACTGAACCGGTGAAGCTGATCGCGTCGATTCCGGGGTGTTCGACCAGCGCCTGGCCGATGGCACCACCGCTGCCCATCACGAGGTTGAACAGGCCCGCTGGCAGCTCGGTCTGGTTGGCGATGATCTCGGTCAACGCGACGGCGGACGCGGGCACGAGGTTGGCGGGTTTCCAGATGACGGCATTGCCGAATGCGAGCGCGGGCGCGATCTTCCAGACGGCGGTGGCGGTCGGGAAATTCCACGGCGAGACGATGCCGATCACGCCGACCGGCTCCCTGTGCACCGTGACTTCGACACCCGGTCGCACGGAGTCGGCCGTGTCGCCGATCTGACGCAGCACCTCGGCCGCGTAGTAGGTGAAGAACTGGCCGGCGCGGTAGACCTCACCTTTGCCTTCGGCGAGCGGCTTTCCCTCTTCGCGCGCGAGCAGTGTACCGAGTTCAGTCGCGCGTGCCATGAGGGCTTCACCGATGCGGTGCAAGACGGCTTGGCGGTGTTCGAGACCGGTTCTGGCCCAGGCGCGCTGCGCCTCGGTTGCCGCGTCGATGGCACGGTGCAGGTCTGCGGTGTCGGCTTGGGCGAAGTGGCCAATGACGTCGCTGAGGTCCGACGGGTTGTGATTGGGCACGGTGGACGCGCCAGCCACCCAGTCGCCGGCAATGTGGTTTTGTGTGCGCACGGTTGCTGTCCCCTCAGTCTGAACGCTTTGTCATCACAGGCAGAGCGTGGGTGGGGTAGTCTTTAGAGTCAAACGAAATTTTACACACGAAATTTCAAAAAAATTGAAGTAGTTCCATGTTGCCAAAACCCGACGCCTTGCGGGCGTTCATCGCCGTCGCGGAGTGCGGCACGCTGGCCGCAGCGGCCGAGCGCCTCAACCGCACGCCCTCTGCTGTGTCGACCACCATGAAACAACTGGAGGCTACCTTTGGCGGCCCGCTGTTCGACGGTGAGCGCAAATCGCAGCTCACGGCACTCGGGCGCTTCGCGCTCGAGCGCGCGCGGGTTGCCGTGGCCGATTTCGACACGGCGATGCTCGCCGTCTGCCATTACGCCGCCGGTCGGATCGGGCGCGTGCGGGTCGCCGCGGTGCCGTCGATCGCGACGCACCTGTTGCCGGACGTGGTCGCGGCGTTTCAGCAGGCGGCACCCGACGTCGCGCTCGAAATCCGCGACGTCGACTCACTCGCCGTCAGCGAGCTCGTGCGCGACAACGAAGCCGACATCGGCCTGGCCAGCCGCGCGCCTGTCAGTCCGACCACCCGCGCGCACACGCTGCTGACCGAACCGTTTCTGGTCGTGTGTGCGTCCGACCACTGGTTGGTGAAAACGGGTCGGCCCGTGCAGTGGGCTGCACTCGCCGGCGAGCGGTTCATTGCCCACGGTCTGCTGGGGCTGATCGGCCGCACCGAGGTGGACGCACTGACTGCCGACCCGGCCGTCACGGTGCACAACGTGGCCTCGATGATCAGTTTCGTCGAACGCGGGCTCGGCGTGACGCTGTTGCCGGCCCTGGCCGTGCCCGAGTCGGCTTCGGTCGCGACCTTGCCGCTCGCGGACAACGCGGTCACCCGCACGGTTCACCTGCTGGCCGAGGGCGAGTTGAACCCGGCTGCGGCGACCTTCGCCGATCTCGTGGTCGCACAGGCCGGTGTGCTGTCGGCACGGCTCGAGGCCGGCGGCCTCACTCGAGGAGCTCGGCAAACGGCCCCGGTTTGAACGGCTGACCGACCGGGGTGTCGCCGATGTAGACCTGCGCGCGTGTGACCGTGCGCAGGCTGATGGCGCCGGCGGCGGCGGCGCGGTTCAGTTCGATGTTCTGCCCGGACTCGATTCGGTCGTGTTGCCCGTAGTATCGGCCCCAACCGTTCTCGGACAGAATGAAGTGACGGACGCTGGGCTGGCAGCTGCGATTGCGCCGGTAGCACGTGTCCGACACGGTCATGGCGTGCGTCGGTGCCAGCACGAGATAACAGTAGCTGCCGTCGCACGCGCGACGCGAGATCAGCAGCTCGAGCAGCGCGTCCGGCGCGGCTCGCCCGGCGGGTTGCACTGTCAACAGCGCCTTCAGCGTGCCGAGCGCCTGTTGGTGTTTGCCATCCTCCTGCAGGGCTACGGCGATGCGCTCGCTGAGCGCGGCGTCGCCGCCTGGGTCGTGCTCGACAAGCACGCGCCGTCCCCCGGGTCCGAAATCGTGCGCGAGCGCCGCGGCGTCGAACTGATCCACCGTCACCTCGCCGGCGCTGACCCGCGCGAGCTGTTGTCTGGCCGCCATGGCGCCGAGGTCGAGTGCTGGCGTCGCGAGGATCAGTGCCAGGGCGCAGACCAGCGTGGCGAGCACCACGTTGCCCCGGCGAGCGCGGTTCATCCACAGTGGGCCGGGCAGCAGGGCCACCAGATAGGCCAGGCCGTAGAGCAACGCGACGGCGACCGCGATGCCACCCCAGATGCGCTCGGGTGTCAGCCCGTGGGCTTCAACCCGGAGTGCGAGCGCGATAGCGGCGATCGCGGTCAACGGCAGCACGCAGAGGCCGAGTGCGCGGGCGGCGAGCCGCGTGACCGGGTTGTCGGTGACGTCCTCGTCGCTGCTGCGCAACACGCTGTTGGCCAGCAGCACCGCCAGACTCGCCGCGCTGAGAACGGTCACCGTTGCGCTCCAGTCTGCGTCCCACAGCGGGCTCAGCCCGGTGCCTCCCAGGGCGAGCAGGAACACCGGCAGGCCGATGCCCACGGGCACGGCGAGGATGGACAACACGCTCTGGACCACGCCCTGGGTGGCCGAGACGACACCGTGGTGTTGCCGCAACACGCCGGCGGCGGCGCCCGCAGCCGCGCCCGCAAGCCCTGCGTTGAACGTCGCGTTCTCAAGCCAGTCTTTCAGCACGTCGATCTCGACCAGGGCAAAGAGCGCGGCCAGCAAGAATGCGCAGGCGAACGCCACGGCCACAAACACCAGGCTCAGGCTGCCCACGATGATGTTGGTCCAGGCGTGGCGGTGCAATGCGGCGTAGAGCGAGCGCGGGTGCGGCCCGCTCGCCTGGTAGAGGGGCAAGGCGATGCCGAGCGCAATGAACACCGTCGTCACGCTGTACCCGTTCAGCGTGTCGAGGTGGAGTTGGCCGTACACCAGGCCGCCGACCGTGGCGCCGCCGACCAGCGCAAAGCCGGTGTCCCGCAGCGGACGCCGTGGCGTCAGACACAGCGCGAAGCTCACCCCCGCGGCGGCCAACGCGGCGGCCAACGCGATGCGTGTGTCCTGGCTCAACACCGCCTCCCAGGTGCGGTCCGCCAGGCGTTCGACGGCGATGCAGATCGCGGCGCCGAGGGCCGCCAGGATGGTGGGCAGCGCGGTCATGGCCGGTGCTCTCCGTGGATGCAGGTCTCGTTGTCGAACTGAGTCTAGTTGGCGCAGCGCGGACGCCGTGCCTCCGTTGCGCACGCGTTAGAATGGGCGCTTAGCCCCCAGTGTTGCCCTGTGTGTGAAAACCTGTGATGCCCTGGTGCTTGGCGCGGGTGCGGCCGGGCTGATGGCGGCGCTGACCGCGGCGCAGCGCGGCTTGCGCGTCACAGTGCTCGAGAAAAGCCGCAAGCCCGGGCGGAAGATCCTGATGTCGGGTGGGGGGCGCTGCAATTTCACCAACCTGCACGTCGGGCCCGAAAACTTCATCTGCGGCAACCCGCATTTCGTCAAGAGTGCCCTCGCCAGGTACACACCTTGGCATTTCATTGAGCTCGTGGATCGCCACCGGGTACCCTGGCACGAGCGTGACCACGGCCAGTTGTTCTGCGACGATTCGGCCAAGGACATCGTCACGTTGCTGCTCACCGAGTGTGAGCAGGCCGGTGTGACCATCGAAACCCGCTGTGACGTCGGTGCGGTCAGCCGCCGCGCGCCGGGCTTCGAGGTCGACACTTCGCTCGGCGCGTGGCAGTGCGGTTCCGTGGTGGTTGCAACCGGCGGACTGTCGATCCCGAGCATGGGCGGCGACGGCTTTGGCTACCGCCTGGCGGAGGCGTTTGGTCTGACCCTGCGGCCGCAGCGCGCAGGGCTTGTGCCCTTTCGGTTCAGCGGGGACACCCAATCGCTGACCGAGGCCCTCAGTGGCAACGCGGTGTCAGTGACGGCGCAGGCCGAGGGGCCGGCGTTTTCCGAGGCCATGTTGTTCACTCACCGGGGGCTCAGCGGCCCGGCCATGCTGCAGGTATCCAACTACTGGGACCTTGGCCAGCCGATTGACGTGGACCTGCTGCCCGGACGCGACGCGTCAGCGCTCGCGCTGTCGGCGAAAGCCACTGCACCCCGCGCCGTGTTGCGCACCGTGCTCAGCGAGCACCTGCCGCGCGCCCTGGTGAGCGGCCTCGAAGGCCGGTGGTGGCCAGCGCGCGCGGACACCGCGCTCGCGGATTGGCCAGACCGAGCGCTGGCGGACATTGGCGCGCGCGTCAACGGGTGGTCGCTGCGCCCCGCTGGCACCGAGGGCTACCGCACTGCCGAGGTCACCCTCGGTGGTGTCGACACCGACAGCCTGTCGTCGCGCAGCCTTGAAGTCAAAGATGTGCCGGGATTGTATTTTATCGGCGAAGTGGTCGACGTCACCGGCTGGTTGGGGGGCTACAATTTCCAGTGGGCCTGGGCGAGTGGTTTCGCCACGGGCACGGCACTGTCAACCTGAGGGCACCGCGATGTCATACACGGTCGAGAGCCTGGACGAGCTGGCGGCGCTGTACGGCGAGCCGCTCGCCACCAGTGTCAACAAGGAGTCGCCGGTGATCAACGCAGCGTACCAACAGCTGCTCGAGGCCGCGCCCTTTGTCGCCGTGGCGAGCAGTGGACCGGGCGGGCTGGACTGTTCGCCGCGCGGCGACGGGCCGGGCTTCGTGCAGATCGCCGACGAACGCACGTTGCTGCTGCCCGACCGCCGCGGCAACAACCGCCTCGACACGCTGCGCAATCTGGTTGAGGACCCCCGCGTGGCGCTGCTCTTCCTGATCCCCGGTGTCCACCTGAGTCTCCGCGTCAACGGCCGCGCCGCGTTGTCGACCGACCCGGCGCTGCTTGCGCGTTTCGAGGTCAACGGCAAGACGCCGACCACGGTCATGGTGGTGTCAGTCGACACCCTCTACTTCCAGTGTGCGCGTGCGCTCAAGCGGGCGCAGCTCTGGTCCCTGTCGAGCCAGCGCGACCCCGCCGAGCTGCCGAGCGCCGGCACGCTGGCCCAGTCCGTCATGTCCGACTTCGATGGGGCGGGCTACGACGCGTCGCTCGAGGCACGCCAGGCGAGGACGCTGTATTGATCGTGGCGAGCGGCACCGCGCGGGCGCGGCGGCAGGGGCGGCCTCGTGCGCACTGAACCCGCGGCGATCGCGGTGGACGGCGGCGGGTCGCGCTGCCGGGCGGCCGCGTGGGTCGCCGGCGAGCGGTACGTCGTCGATGTCGAAGGCGCCAACATCACGACCGACTTCGAGCGTGGCGTGGCAGCTGTGATCGCCGCAACTGACCGCCTGGCACACGCGCTCGACGCCGACCTGGCCAGATGGACCGACGTGCCGGTGTACCTCGGCCTCGCCGGTGTCACGGACTCGGGGGTTGCGCGCGCGGTCGCTGACCGGCTGCCGTTTCAGCGGGCACAGGTGCAGGACGATCGACCGGCTGCCGTGCGCGGCGCCCTCGGCACCGCGGACGGAGCGCTGGTGCACTGTGGCACCGGGTCCTTTTTCGCCGTGCAACGGGCCGGCGCGCTGCGCTCGGCGGGCGGCTGGGGCGCGGTGCTGGGCGACCACGGGTCGGCGATGTGGGTCGGCCGCGAGGCGCTGACGGCGGTGCTCGACACCCACGATGGCCTGGTGCCGGCGACCGAACTCACCAAAGACTTGCTGTCACGCTTCGGATCGCCGACCGGCGTGGTCCGCTTTGCCCGTGATGCCACGCCCACGGCCTTGGGCGCGTTGGCGCCCGAGGTGACCCGTGCGGCGGAACGCGGCGACGCCTGTGCCGTCGACATCCTGTTGCGCGGGGCGGCCGGTGCGGTCGAGGTGCTCGAGGCCATGGGCTGGGACGACAGCCTGGCGATTCGGCTGACCGGCGGGCTGGGCCCTCACTACCAACCCCCGCTGGAGAGC
Source organism: Pseudomonadota bacterium (assembly GCA_039196715.1). NCBI lineage: Bacteria > Pseudomonadati > Pseudomonadota > Pseudomonadota bacterium. The sequence continues at coordinate 10,960 of JBCCUP010000033.1, read as the reverse complement.
GACCTCGGGGCGCGTGTGCAGGCCCCGGCGGGCACACCGCTCGACGGTGCCCTGTCGCTCGCGGGCGACTATGCTGCGCGTTGCCGTGCCGACACGGCTGACGCTGCCGTTTTGCCGAACGAAGGTCGGGGTGCCTGAGGTGTCGACGACGGGGTACCGGGGCGGCGTGGTGTTCGACGGCGTGTCGCTCCGACCGGAGTGCGACCTGCTGGTGGGCGACGGCCGGGTGCTGGCCTTGGCGCGGGGTGCGGCCCGTGGCGCCGACAGGGTTGTCGACCTCGACGGCGACCTGCTGTCCCCGGGCCTGATCGATCTTCAGGTCAACGGCGGTGGGGGCGTGATGTTCAACGACATGCCGAGTGCCGCCGGGCTGCGCCGCATGGTCGCGGCGCACGCGCCGCTCGGCACGGCAACGCTGCTGCCCACCCTGATCACCGACACCCCCGACACCGTGCTGGCGGCAATCAGCGCAGTTGAAACGGCGGTGGCAGACGGGGAGACAGCCGTCGCGGGCTTGCATTTGGAGGGTCCGCACCTCTCGGTGGCGCGTTGTGGTGCACATGACCCGGCTCTCGTACGCACCATGACGCCTGCAGACCTCGCGGTGCTGATTGAGGCGCGCCGGCGGTTGCCCGCGTTGTGGGTGACTGTGGCCCCGGAGTCCGTGTCGCTCGAGCAGGTCGGCGCCCTGATCCGTGCGGGAGTCACGGTGTCGCTGGGTCACACCGACGCCGACTGTGACACGTGTCGAGCGTATTTCGACGCTGGCGTCAGTGTCACCACCCATTTGTTCAACGCGATGCGGCAGCTCGGCAGCCGGGAGCCTGGCCTGGTGGGCGCGGTGCTCGCTCACGCCTCGGTGTCGGCAGGCCTGATCGCCGACGGCGTGCACGTGCACCCGACCAGCCTGCGTGTCGCCTGGCAGGCCATGCAGCCGGCGGGGCGCGCGTTTCTGGTCAGCGATGCGATGGCCTGCGCCGGCAGCGAGCTCCAGTCGTTTGCGTTGGGCGCGCGAACCGTGCACCGTGCAGCCGGTCGGCTGACACTCGACGACGGTACCCTCGCTGGTGCCGACCTCGACCTGCCGCGTGCGCTGCGTGTTCTGGTCGAGCGGGTGGGTGTGCCACTCGACCAGGCACTGCGGGCCGCGACGTCGACGCCGGCCGACCTGTTGCGCCTGGGTGCGGGTCATGGCCGTCTCGCCGTGGGTCAGCCCGCCCGCCTGATCCGCTTTGATTCGGCCTTGCATTTCAAGGGGTGGCCATGATCACGATTCGAACTGCCGTTGACAGCGATCTCGACACCTTGCGGGGCTTCGAGCAACAGCTGATCGACGTCGAACGCGCGTTCGACCGAGACCTCAAGGCGGCCGGCGTGCGCTACTACGACCTCGAGTCGTTGCTCGCGGGGGCCGACAGTGAAGTGGCGGTGGCGGTGGCGGTGGAGGGCGAGACCGTGCTCGCCTGCGGCTACGTGCAGTTGCGCGACGCCAAGGCGTTCTACACCCACGCCCGCGTCGGCTACATCGGCTTCCTGTTCGTGGTGCCGTCAGCGCGCGGCCACGGTCTGGTCCGGCGCGTGATTGATGCGCTGTGCGACTGGACACGGGCACAGGGTGTTGAACACGTCGAGCTCGGCGTCTACAGCGAGAACGCCGCGGCGATTGCGGCCTACGAGCGCGCCGGCTTCGCGGCCATTTCGACCACGATGATCAAGGCGATTTGAAGCGGGCTGTGTCGTTTGACCCCGTCCTCGCGTACCAGCACACTGCGCGTTTTCGAGCGGAACCCCAGCCATGTCGCAGCCCGTGTACGCGCTCAACCTGTTCAACGTCGCCAACAAGGACGAGTACCTGGCTTACTCGCGCCGGTCGGTCGAGGCCGTGGGCGCGCACGGCGGCGCGTTGGTGGCACTCGGCAAGTTTCGCGAGAGCGCGCAGGGCGATCTCGCGCCGCGCACGGTGATGATCGTGGTCGAGTGGGCCTCGCTCGAGGCCTTTCACGGCTACTGCAGTGACCCCGCATTGGCGGATTTGCACCAACACCGTGTCGACGGCACCAGCGACTACATCTGGCACCTTTTTGACAAACTCGAGGACCTTCGACCGTTGCTGAAGTGAGCGGTGTGGGCACAGCCGCTTGCACCTCCGCTTCGAATTCGGCGACACACCCATGACCGATCTCAGCTACCTGACCCACACCGACCCCGCGCGCTTCACGCTGCGCGCTGGCGAGCCGACCATGCGTGCGGTCGTGACTACCGGCAACGGCGGTTATGACAAGCTTGACTACCGCGAGGTGCCGATGCCGAAGGCGCGCACCGGCGAGGTGCTTCTCCGGGTGCGTGCGGCCGGCGTGAACAACACCGAGGTCAACACCCGGCTCGGCTGGTACTCGTCGTCGGTCACGGGCAGCACGGCGGGCTTGAGAGACGCCGAAGAGCGGCCCGAGGTCGAGGACGGCGGGTGGAACGAGCGCACGCCGTTTCCGCTGATCCAGGGCACCGATTGCTGTGGGGACGTGGTGCAGCTCGGAGAGGGCGTCTCGCACCTCGCGCCGGGGCAACGCGTGCTGGTGCGGGCGTGCATGCGTCGCGACGGTTACGGGTCACTGGAGAACATCTGGATGGCGTCGGATTTCGACGGCGCCTTTGCCGAGTTCGTCACTGTGCCAGCGAGTGAAGTCTTTGCGGTGGACTGTGACTGGTCGGATGCCGAACTGGCCACCATTCCCTGTGCTTACGGCACGGCCGAGAACATGGTCCACCGCGCCGGGGTCTGCGTCGATGACCGTGTGCTGGTGACCGGGGCGTCGGGCGGCGTCGGTTCGGCGCTCGTGCAACTGTGCAAACGGCGGGGTGCCGAGGTGATCGCGGTGGCCGGCCGGGACAAGCTCGATGCCGTTCGCGAGCTCGGTGCCGACACGGCCGTGGCACGCGGCACCGACCTCGTCGCCGCGTTGGGGGAATCGTCGGTGACTGTAGCAATCGACAACGTGGCCGGCGACGGTGTCGGTCCGATCCTCAAGCTGTTGCGGCGCGGTGGGCGCTACGCCACCAGCGGCGCCATTGCCGGCCCGCTCGTGACCGTGGACATGCGCGACCTCTACCTCAAGGACCTCAACCTGATCGGCTGCACCGCGTGGGACGAGCCGGTGTTCCCGAACCTGGTCGGCTACATCGAACGCGGTGAAATCCGACCCCTGGTCGCCGCCACGTTTCCGCTCGCCGACATCGCAACGGCACAGCGGCAGTTTGCAGACAAGACCTTTGTCGGCAACTTCGTTCTGATGCCCTGATCGGTCGCTGGGCGGGTTGTGGTCTGAGGGCGTCTGGTCCGGCGCGCCCACCCCGGCGCGTGCGTTGACGGCCGTGCCGCGCACCGCAGGCCCGTGTCAGGCGAGGCGCGCGCCGTTCTGCAGCGGTTGGTCCGGCACCGCCAGCACCACCTGGCCGTCGGCGTTGTAGAAACCGGTCACGAGGCATTCCGACATCAGTGGCCCGATCTGTTTCGGTGGGAAATTGACCACCGCGAGCACTTGTTTGCCCACCAGTTCCTCGGGTATGTAGAGGTCGGTGATCTGGGCACTCGATTTCCGTATGCCGATGGCCTCGCCAAAATCGACGTGCAGGATGAACGCCGGCTTGCGCGCCTCCGGAAAAGGCTCTGCCTGCCGGACGGTACCGACCCGCAGCTCGACCCGCAGAAACTCGTCGAACTGCAGCGGTGCGTCGCTCACGACGGAGCGCCGACGATCTGCAGGGTCTTCGGAAACCGCGTCAGCACCTCGCAACCCGACGCGGTGATCACGACGTCGTCCTCGATGCGCACGCCGACATCATTTGTGCGATACAAGCCCGGCTCGACGGTGAACACCGTGCCCGGCTCGAGCGTGTGGTGGTTGCCGCGCATGATCTGCGGCGCCTCGTGCACATCGAGCCCGAGGCCGTGCCCGGTCTTGTGCACGATCAGGTCGGCGTAGGGCGTGGCCTCGAGTGACGCTGTTGCGGCGTCGTCGATGTCGTGTGCGGTCGCACCCGGTACGGCCGCAGCGATGCCCGCGAGGTTGGCGTTGAGCACGGCGTTGTAGATGGCGCGGTGTTCGTCGCTCGCGCGCTCGACAAAAAAGGTGCGTGTGATGTCGGCGTTGTAGCCCTGGTACCGGCCACCGAAATCGATCAGCAACGGGTCGCCGGCCTGAATGCGGTAGTCGTCACGCGCGTGTGCGTGCGGTTCGGCGGCGTTGCCGGCCGCGGCGACGATCGGGTTGAAGGACAGTCCATCGCAGCCGGCTTCGACCAGCGCGTTGATGAGCATCGACTCGATCATCTTCTCGGTCATGCCCGCGCGCACGTGGCGCAACACGACCTCCAGTGCATGCTCCGAACGGCGAATCGCCTCGCGCAGATGCTCGATCTGCTCAGCCGTCTTGCGCACCCGCATCGAGGAGATGGCGCCGTGCGCATCCACCAGCGTGGCTTGCGGGTAGACGCGTTGCAAAGCCATGTGTTCAAAGGCGCGCATGCGCTGGGATTCGATGCCGAGGCGGTCTGTGTTGTGCAGTGCCGGCAGGCTGTCGGCCAGCGCGTCGAAGGCGTGCTCGTAGCCGTCCTGATCGCGCCAGGGGATGACCTCGCCCGGAAAATCCAGCGCAGCGAAACTGCCCATCTCGAGGTCCGGCACGATGGCGACGGCCTCGCCGGACGCCGCGACAACGACGACCAGCGGACGTTCCATCAGGTGAAAATCACGACCGAACAGCGAGACGAAGTTGGGGCCCGGCACAAACGCGGCTGCGTCGAGCCCGTGTGTTGCCAGCGCGTCCAACAACGGCTGCAGGCGGGCATCGGTCATGGCAACTCCGGTTCGGGGGCGTGGCGCGATGGTACCACTGCCCCGGATGAGAGGTGCCCCGTGAGGCGGCCGGTGTCGTCAGGTGAAGTCGACCACGCCGGTCAACGTCTGACCGCCAAGACTGGTCCAGCTCACCGTGTTGGCGGTGGTGCCGCTGGTGCTGCTGACGGTCACCAACACGGTGGAGACGTCACCGGTGTTGGCGTCGAACTCGACGTAGCTGCCGCCCTCGCCGGTGATCCGCAATTGACCAGTGCTGGGGTAGGTCTGGTTCGCGTCGAAGGCGAGTTGGATAGGCGTGCTGACCGTGATCCGGCCGTTGATGGCGTCGGACGCCAGGGTGTAGGCCATCGACAGACGTGAGGCGCCGCCGGTGTCGAGTTCACCGCGGATAAGGAGGTTGCTCATCACCGTGTCGCCGGCCAGGCTGTCTTTCACGTTCAGCCGCGTGCTGGTCATGGTCACCACCGTGGTGGAGCCGGTGCTGGAGACCTCGGTGCTGAGGTCGCCGTCGACGTAGACCGACTGGGTGGCGTCGACGGTCAACAGGTTGTCGAAGACCAGACGAATCGCACCGGCGCTGCTGCCGCTCGAAACGTTGGTCATGCTGAATCCGCCGTTCACCGTGCTGCCTGCCGTCACACAGTTGGCGAAGGTCACGCTGAGCGTGTCGCCAGCCGCTGTCAGCTGGCCGGTGCCGGTCACCGTCATGCTGCCGCCGCCTGCGCAGGCGCTGGTCTGTCGGGTCGAGACGCGTTGCAGCGCACGCGTGGTGAAGGTCGGATAGAGCTCGGTGACCTGACTCAACGCGTTCAACGCGGTCGCCGGTCGGTGTGTGAAGGCGTCGGACGACACCCCAGGGGTGCTGGTGGTGTCGTCGGCGAGCGCGGTCGTGGTGCCCGAGTACAAGCTCGAGGCGTTGTCATTGGACACGCGCAGCTCGGCGTAGTCGCCGGCAGTCGGGTAGGACACACTCGATGGGCCCCCCGAGCCCGAACCGCCGCAGCCCGCAAGGCCCAGTGTCAACAGAAGTGCCAGTGCAGTTGGCCGCATGTCGATACCCTCAGGTCACACAAACACCGGTGGGCTGCAATTTGCACGCCGCGCGTGCCGTGTGCCGAGCGGTCCCCGTGGGCGTTCCGGACACTGTCGTCAAGAGCCGGATACTCGGCTGCAAACGGCGCGGGCGTCGTACGTCGGGCGCTTTGCTGCGCTTGCGCCGCTGGCCTGTACCAATACGTCCACTGCGCTGCGGTTCTTGCAAACCGTTCCACGCCGGCGCTGTTTTCGCTCGATGCGTCAACGCGTGACGACAGCGTCTAACTGTTGGTGAACCCGGTCAGCACTGCTTCAAGGTTTCCGCTGAGGTGTTCCGAGAGGTACCCGCCCTCCTGGATGAAGACCGTGGGCAAGCCTGCGCGGCCGATGCGGGCGCCGATCCGCGAAAACCCCGATGTGGTCACTGCGAGCCCGCGCAAGGGATCGCTCTCGTGAGCATCGAGACCCAAGGCCACCACCAGCACATCGGCACCGAAGCGGGCGATGTGATCGCACGCCGCGTCGAGCGTCTGGATGAAGGTGGTGTCGTCGCTGCCGAGCGGCATCGGCAAGTTGATGTTGTACCCGACACCCCGCCCTGCGCCGGTCTCGCTCCGGTGGCCGACGAAAAACGGGTAAAAATGCATCGGGTCGGCGTGCAGCGACACGGTCAGCACGTCGTCGCGCTGGTAGAAGATCTGCTGCGTGCCGTTGCCGTGGTGGACATCGACGTCCAACACCGCGGGCCGCGCGCCCTGCAGCAACAGGTGTTGTGCCGCTATCGCTGCGTTGTTGAGGAAACAGAACCCGCCCGCTTGCTCGGCGCAGGCGTGGTGGCCAGGTGGGCGGCACAGCGCGTACTGCGGTCCGGCGTTGCGCTGCAATGCGCTGGCGGCGGTCAGGGCGGTTTGCGCGGACCAGTAGGCCGCCGACCACGTGTGCGCGCCGATCGGGCAGGCGGTGTCGGCCTGGTGATAGCCCGCTTGCCCGATGGGTGACGCCGGATAGCGCTCGCTGCGATCGCGCGGGTGGACGTTGGGCAACACTTCGTCCGAGGCGCCCGGCAGGTCGACCCAGCGCGCGTGGATGGTTTCGAGAAAGTGCAGGTAGAGCGGGCTGTGGACCTGCGCGATCGGTGTGATGCCGTGGTCGTCCGGCACCCGCACCGGGATGGTGGCCCGCTCCAGCGCGGCCAGCAAGCGCTCGGCGCGCTCGGGTTGTTCAGGGCTTTCGCCGAGTTGGCCCAATCGCACAAAGCGTTGCGGGTCGTGCTGTTGCTGGCGACGATCGAAAACGGCTTGCATGGTGTGGCGCCCGCCTGGTGTGTCGACGGGGAGCTTACCGGGAATCGCCTGCGCGCGTGCGCGCAGCGTGGCGACGTGAACTCCACCGCCTCGACCACGCGGCCGGCGTTGTGGCGTGTCAGCGTGCGCCGGGTGTCGAGGTGCGCCCACCGCGACAGGTTGACGCAGCAGGCACCGGCGAGGTTGCCGCCCTGGTCGAGGTGCGCGGCAATGCGTTGACGCAAGTCGGCCAGGTTGTCGTGGGTGTGGCGGCGCACCACGTCGACGGTTTTCGGCCCACCGTGCCCCGAGATCACGCTATTGGCGCCGAGCGCCTCAAACGCCGACCCTGTCCCGTTCAAGGCCGTTGTTGTCGGTGTGCTCGAAGACCGGCAATAACCGCTCGTGGGAGCTCAGATCGCCGCTGATCATCAGCCGGTTCTCAGGCAGCAAGACAGCACTGTCACCGGGGCTGTGCGCGGGGTCGAGGTTGCAGATACGTACCTTGAGGTCGCCGGACCGAGCACCGTAGCGGTTCCCTGGTTACCCCGGACATTCAGATGAGGGAAAATCACCATCGCGCGGCAAGGCCACGCCGCGTGCCCCTGCGCCGGGTGCGATGGTTCAGTCGCTACGCACCTCGTTTTGGCGCTGCGTCGCGTCCTGCCAGGTCTGGAGGAACCGGCGTTTCTTCAGACGATCGAGAAACACCAACAAGCCCGGCCCCAGTTTGATCGGACGGCTCGACGGCGCACGCGTGTCTTGTCGCGTGGGCAAGGGTGGCAGGCCGGCATCGTCGCGCAAGTGCACGCGCCCGGTGTCGGACAGCAGAAAGTCGATGAAGCGCCCAGCCGCGGCGGCGGCGTCGGCGGTGATCGGAATCAGCGCGCTGCGCAGCATCAGCAGGGTGTAATCCTCGGGTTCGAGGATGACGAAACCCGGGTGATCGGCCGGCAGCGCCGAGAGGCGTTGCCGCGCGTACGAGCCAATCACGTTGTAGGCGATGTCCGCTTCGCCGCTGAGAATCGCGTCGATCATCTGGCCCGAGCAACACACGAACTGGGAATCCAGCGCACCCATGAGTTCGGTCAGGCCCCAGAAGGTGCCACCGTGCCGGGTGTCCTGTGTTGCCAACAGATACGCGAGACCGCTGGCGGCGAGATCGTAGGTGATCAACCGCGTTCGGAACCGCGGCCGCTGCTCGCGCAAGCGGTTCATGATCTCGCTGCGTGTGCGCGGCAGATCGCCCGCGAACGCACTGTGGCTCAGCACGATCACGATCGGTTCCTCGGTGAACGCGATCACCCGGTCGCGCCAGCGTGCCCAGGCGGGCAGGCGGGTCGTTGCGGCCGAGCGCCAGGGCTGCGCCGCACCGTCATTGGCAAGCTTGGTCTGCAGGTCCATGGCCGAGCTGATCACGAGATCGATGCCGGCGTTTGCGGTGGCGGCCTTGTTGGCCTCGAGGCTCGACACCTGGAAGTAGTTGATCGCGACGCCGGGTGACCGCGCCTGAAACCCGTCGAGCACCGTGCCAAACAGGGCCAGGTCGGCCGAGCTGACAATGTCCAACACCGCTGTGGTCGGGGTTGCGGGCAGGTAGGCGTGGGCTTCGACCGCGAAGGGCAGGCTCTCTACGGCGCGTTCGGCTGCGCGTGCCACGCTGCACACCAGCAGGCAGAGCACGGCGATCAGTGTGGCTCTCATGAACGTGCCCGCGGAAAACGGAGGGTGACAACGGTGCCACCGCCGTGGCGCGCCGAAATGGCAAGACTGCCCCCGTGGGCCTGCATGACCTGCTCGACGATGGTCAGACCCAGACCGGAGCCCACAACGTTGCCGGCGTTGCTGCCACGGACAAAGCGCTCGCGCACGCGTGCGGTGTCAGCGTCGGCAATGCCGCAACCGTGGTCGGCGACGGCGATGTCGAGATGCTCGGCATGGGCGGTCAAGCTGATCGCGACTTCCGACTCGGTGGGTGAATACTTGATGGCATTGTCGATCACGTTCCGCAGCGCCTCGGTCACGAGTATCGGGTCGAGCTCGAGCGTCTGCGGGGCTGGCGGCACCGTGATCTGGAGTGCGATATCACGTTGCTCGGCGGCGTAGCGCAACTCGGTGATGGCGTTGTGCAACAAGGCCACCGTGTCGCTGTGCTCGCGCTGTGTGGCGTGGTCGACGCTGTCGCTGCGGAACGTGACCATCGCGTGATCGAGAATCTGATCGGTCGATCGCGCCGTTTGATCAACGGCCCGCAGCAGGTTGCGCAGGCGGTCCCGCTGTTCCGGGTGCTCAGCGTGACGTAACGCCAGTTGGGCCTGCGCCTTGACCGCCGTCAGCGGCGTGCGAACCCGGTGTGCGGCGTCGGCGATCAGGGTCTCGGTGTTGTTCAGCGTGGTGCGCAGGCGTTGGAGAAAACCGTTCAATGACCCGACAACGGGGGCAATGTCACGGGGCACCCGCAGGGCCAGCGGCGCCGTGTCGTGGGCGCGTCGGGTGCGGAGCGCGTCACTCAGGCGGCCGAGCGGGGCGAGGGCGCCGCCGATCGCAAACCAGGCCAGCACGACTGCAGAGAGCAGAAAGGCCGCGCCGAGCGCTGCGGCGTTGCGCGAGATGCGGTCGATGATCTCGGTGTGGCTGTCGCGGCTCTGGGCGATGGAGAGGGTGACCGTTGCCACGCCGTTGCGGTTGAACACCGCGCGTTGTGTGCTGGCGATGCGCACCGGGTCCCCGCGGTAGTCGCGGGTCTGAAAACGCGGCTGGTCGCGGGCCTCGGTGACGGCGTGTGGCAAGTCGGCGTAGCCCGTCAGTTCGCCGCCGGGCTGCAACGACACCCGGTAGAACACCCGGTCGTCGCCGGCGGCCCCCAGCAAGGCCAGGGCGGCGTAGGGCAGGTCGACGCTGACTTCGCCGTCGACCACGCTCAGCTGCTCGGCGACGGCGTTCAAGGACGCGGCAAGGGTGTGGTCCTGCACCCGGTCGGCGGCGTTCTCGGCGATCGCTCGCGTGCCCGTGTAGAGGCCGAGAGCAAGCAGCAGAAAGGCCGCGAGCAGCATCGCCAGCAGTCGGTACCGCAGCGACGGGCCGGCGTCGGGCGCGACGGCGGTGCGGTTCATGCGCCGGCCAATCGGTAGCCCGCGCCGCGGACGGTCTCGATGCGCACGCCGCTGCCACTGAGTTGCTGGCGCAGGCGGCCGACGTACACCTCGATGGTGTTCTCCGACACGTCGGCGTCGAGTGAGAACAGGCTGTCCAGCAGGTGTGCCTTCGACAGCACGCGCCCGTTCGCGCGGAAGAACACTTCGAGCAGGCGGTTTTCCCGGTTGCGCAGCGGTCGCACGTCGGCGTCGACGGTGACGGTGCTGGCGAGCGGGTCGTACACCAGCGTGCCGACCCTGAAGTGCTCGCGTGCCCCCCCGCTGCTGCGCCGGATCAGGGCACGACAGCGCGCGTCGAGTTCGTCGATGTCGAAGGGCTTGGTCAGGTAGTCGTCGGCGCCGAGGTCGAGCACACTGACACGGTCCGAAACCCGGCTGCGCGCGGTCAGGACCAACACCGGCGTGGTGTCGGCGCGGGCCCGGTGCCGGGCGAGGAAGTCGCGACCGTCGCCATCGGGCAGCATGATGTCGAGCACGATCAGGTCGACGCCACTCGCGGCCAGCACGGCGTCGGCCTCGGCCAAGGTGCGCGCCCAGTCCACGGCGTGGCCCTGTTCGCTCAGCCGTGCGGTCACCGCCTGTCCGATGTCCTCACTGTCCTCAACCAGTAAATAGTGCATGTTGTCAGGCTG